>NZ_OY762015.1:1522500-1622500 GCF_963665055.1 uncultured Methanobacterium sp. | reverse complement strand
TATTTCTAAACAATCTTTACCTTTGGGAAGAATAATAGTCCCTTCATCTTCATTTCCCAACTCAAGAAAACAATCATTGATATAAAAAAATCCAGTTAAGGCTGCAATTGCTGCGTCCAATTCATGTTCAGTGGGGTTCGGAGGAAGATGAAAATAGTTCTCCAAATCTTTTTCCAGATTTTCCCAATTCAACATCTTCCCAGCTGTGCGTGGATGGGTTTCCTTTAACTGAAATTTACCTAAAAGAACACTGGCCAAACCAACACCCCTTAAGGTGAGCATCTTCATTCCAGTAAAGGTTAAAGGTAGAACCGAACCATAACGACGTATTTCACGTTCTGACTGGCGGAAATGACCTCCAACTGCACATTCACATTCCTTTTCCAGACAGCAGCGTCCTTTTGGTAAGGATAAAGGGGCATCAATTGCAATTAAAGAAGGTTGTAACCGGTCAATATTTCCTAAAATTTCTTCATCAGTGTACAGTGTACCCATATCAATCTCATACTCCCTACTTTCATCTGTATTTAAAATACATATCCCAGTGGGATTATCCACCTTGCCAGCTAGATCAATGCCCATAATTTTCATAGTTTTAAATTCCTGTTCCTATCTATCGGAGTGATGTATCTCCACTTATTGCACACTTTTTAAATTCTTCTTTAATAAATTTTTAATATAAATTATATAGTCTCTTAATTACAAAAATAACAGTTAATTATGGTTAAAAACAATTCCGGGCATTAACTTTAGAAGTGGGGTTTCAGATGAATAAAACACTATTAATTGTGGTTATCCTGATGGTACTGGTAGCTGCAAGTGGAGTTTTCTACCAGCAACAATCAGAAAACAGGCAAAAAAGTAAACTGGTTGCACTGGTAGATCAGGCAGTAGAGCTTATAGAATCACAGGGGGAAGCAGGGTTCCCAGAGCTTCGTAGTTCTTCCTGGGTTCATAATGACAGTTATGTTTTTGTGTGGAGATTAGATGGTGTCCGAGTAGTTTATCCTCCAGATCCAAGTGGTGAAGGTAAAAACATGACAGATCTACTGGACTCCCAGGGAAAACCTATTGGAAAACTATTTATCCAAACTGCAGAGAATGGAAGTGGCTGGGTAGATTACATGTGGCCTAAACCAGGGGAAAAAACACCTTCACTGAAGATAACCTACATAAAAAGAGCACAATACCAGAATCAAACTTATCTGGTGGGTTCAGGGGTTTATATTTAATTTTATATAAAAACCCTTTATTTTCCTTAATTATTTCTTTTATCCATTAATTTATTTTAAATTTTCTGAAAGTCTATTTATCATCCTATTAATTCAATATTCCCTATTTCCATGGGGGAATTCGAACTAAAATCTTTCCCGCAAAACTAAAACCTTTCCAGCATTTTCCCATAGATATCCTTCAACTTACCATCCGATCTCTGGTAAACCATTCTTAAAATCAGTTCAGGTGTGCTTCTGGCAAAATAGTTCATCCTGGGGGTACGATCCACAATCAGGTTATACTCCTCATCCAATCCCTGGGCTTCAATACCGTCCACTCTTACATCGGTGTTTTTAAGTATCTCCCGGGCCATGTGGGTTACAATAATTGCAAATGATTTAGAATCCTGTATGAAAGTTATGAAGCTTGAAATTATTTTCACTGCAGCTTCCAGTTCAGTTATGGCTTCCAGTTCATCTAAAAGAATTAATTTCTCTTCTTCTCGTACTACAATTGGTATGAACGTGCTCAGGAATGATTCAAAAGCCCCTGCATCAAGTGAACGCTTTTTACTGAAGAAGTAAATTTCATCAACCAGTTTTACCCTGGCTTGACTGGCGCATACTGGTAGTCCCATCTGGCTCATGATACTGATCTGAGCTAGAGTCTCCAGCAGGGTGGTTTTACCCCCACTGTTGGCTCCAGTGAGGAGAACCACATTATCCGGAGATTCCAGTGAGTAGTTGATCCTCTGCACACGGGAAGGATCTTCCAGGGCTAAATTCAGGTGCAATCCTTCTTCGAAACCGAATCCCCCACTCACAATGGGTGGGTGCAGATCATAGTAATAGGCGAAGCAGCCCAGTGCGAACTTGTAATCAAATTCAAGCACTTCCTGGATTTCGGCCTCAACATCCGCTTTGAGCATTTGGAGTTTGGATGCAACATTAACCCTTTCCTCAAAGGCTTTAACCTCCTTTTTCCCCATTTCATGTTTTTTAACTCTTTCCAGTTCCTGTTCATCTATTTCCAGGGGGTACTTCTGGATAAAAGGATCAAAACTCACACCAGTATTATCTTTAATTTCTTTAACTGCTTCTTTAAGAATTTCATCAAAGATTTCCTGAATTTTTGGTGACATACCCTTATTTAGAAGGTCCAGAACTTCTTGACCAGACAGGTCAATTTTCTTTATGGCTTCTTCCAATTGTTTATCTGCCCTATCCTTGGCCTGGTTCACTGCATTGTCAAATATTTTTTCATCAACAGCGGAAGTTTCAATAGAGCCCATTATCTTTAATACATCCCTCAAAACAGAGGGATGGCCCAGTATTTCTCTGATTTTTAGAATATTCTCCAGAAGAACCTGATTTTCCTGATAATAGGATAAAACTGTTTCTGGAATAATTTCCAGATCTTCTGCATTGCAGTTGACCATGACCAGGTTTGGTGCATTATCCAGTTCCAGAACACCCTCCCTGTAAACGTAAACTACCAGTTCGAATTCATCCAGACTGCCTACTTCCTGGATATTGAGTATCTGGGCACGCTGATTAAGTTCACGGTCCATTAAACTAACATAATCCTCTCTTGATTCCACTAATATGGCCTTGGATGTGTCATATTTTGGTTTGGAAGTTTTGCTGAAGTTCACATTTTTAAAAAGAGCTTTAAGATCATCCCTGGGGAGACTGGCTACTTTTTCTTTAGCTTCCATGACCATTTTAAGATTTTCCTGAATCGTCTCAGGGTTTTTACCCGGACTCAGAAGCAGAACCCTATTTTTAGCATATTCTGTGTTGGCATACTGTACTATGCACTGAATTATTTCTTCATAGATTTGCACGGCTCTTTCAGTTTTCAGAAATTCTTCAGTGGGATTACCCAGAACCGCATTGATGATCTCCACTGCACGGCGCTGGCTAACCCCTTCCATACTTGCCAGCCGATACACTTCATAGTTACTGGCAGCCCTGAGAAATTCATCCTGGCTCCCAAAATGATTAATGATCTTGGAGGCTAACTTATCACCAATGCCTTTGATATCACGTAAATCCAATATACCACCGTACTTTTACAATTAATTACAATAAACCTTTTAATTATAAACCTTTTAATTAACATGATATTTGTACTTGACTAAACTTTCAATGATACTTTTCAGGATGTCCCTGCCTTTCAGATATAAAGATTGTTTAAATAGTTTATAACATCTCCTAAAAACGAGTAAATTGCGTTGATAGGGGACAATCTATTTGATAGGGGTACAATCTATAATGTAGGTAATACTGGTAATTGGATTAATAGTATAAGGGAGATAATGGTGGTAAAATAGTTTGAGGACCATATATTATTATCCTGATTATTATTAATAATACTTTATGCAATTTTAAAAGGTGCGAAGACTTTTTGCAAAAGATAAAATTTTAAAGGTGCGAAGAAGATAATATGGCACAGAAATAACAATTAAAATTTTTGATAAATGTTTTTTTAAGTTAAGGAATGGTTTCTAATGGAATTTGTCGTCTACATATTGATTCTTCTCTTCACTGGTGCATTTGTAGGATTTGCTTCGGGTCTACTGGGGATTGGTGGTGGTTTTATCATGGTGCCAATTCAGTTCTTCCTTCTCACTGCTCTGGGTTCTGATCCGGATACTGCACTAAGGGTGGCATTTGCCACCAGTCTGGCTGTGATTTTACCAACGGCCCTAAGTGGGGCACTGGGGCACTGGCGCCGTGGAGCAGTTATGGTTGTTCCTGCAATCCTCCTGGGACTAACCGGGTTAGTGGGTGGTATTTTTGGTGCAGGAATATCCAGTTTCACTCCTGCTGCAATATTAAGTTTTATATTTGGGTTACTGGCACTGGGTAGTGCCTTGTGGATGTTAATGTCACGATATCCTGATATAAACGAAAAACCATCAAACTCCAAAGAGTCCTACCTTTTCTGGGGGTTTCTGGGAGGTTTTTCCTCAGGACTCCTGGGGATTGGTGGTGGAGTGGTCATGGTACCGTTACTGAACATTCTCCTGAAATTCCCAATTCACAAGGCCATCGGAACATCCACTGCATTCATTATATTCGCGTCCATCGGTGGAATCATAACCTACATCTTCACCGGTATGAACGCCACGGGTTTACCTCCCTACTCAGTGGGATATGTTAGTTTAATACAGTTTGTGGCTTTAGCCGGTACCAGTATTCCAATGGCCCGAGTTGGAGTTAGAGCTGCCCATAAACTACCCGATAAAGAGTTAAAATATCTATTTGCAGCCCTTTTAATTTACATTGCTTTGAAGATGATGGGGGTATTCCAATGGCTGAATTTACCTCTTTAATGTGGGGTTCACAATCCAATTAAGGATCATCATGTACACCCCTCAGGAAATTCCCAGTGGTAATTCCTCCATTGGATATCTTTTTCACCTGGTTTTTGAGCGAATTTAACTTAGTCTTCAGCTTCGGGTCATGGGCTATGGTTAAATCCAGTGCTTTTTGGTAGAGTGATACCATGGTATGAGCGTAATCTGCGGGTTTATTCCGTGAATCAATAACCAGACTGTTAAAACCCATTTCACTGATCTGATGGATGTAATCAATGAGACATAGTTCCACTGAATTTGAAATATGGGTCCGGCACTCAGCATCAATTTCAACCGGAAATATTCTGTTTTTAAAATCTTTTATTCCTAAAAAGGGGTAATGTGAATCTTTAAAGTTTTTAACAATATCTTTGTCTTTAAACCCACATAGGAGACAGTCTTCACTCACCAAAGCCTCTAAATTCCCCTGAACTAAAAATTCCAGTTGGCAATTAGCATCATAATTTTTTATCTGTGAAACCACCATTTTCAACTCTTTCTGGGATAGTTCCGGAGATAGGGTAATGCTGTTCAAAACAGGTTTAATTTTGGAATACTCATCTTTAGAAGGCTCGTTTTTGAATGGTTCCTTTTTGGAACATAGTTCCCTTGCAGCCATATGGTTCCAGATGTTTAAACCAGCAGAACCATGCATATTAATTGAACCCGGCGTGTTTTTTAAGGCCCAAATGGCACCGGTACCACCAACCATCACTCCTTGGATGGTTTTTTCAGGTAAAATATTTAAAAGGTTTATTGTGCCTTTAATGAATTTTCTATTGGTAATTTCGGGCCATTTCCATACTAAACTGGAATTAGATTCCTGGCAGAGATTTGCTGCTTCCATCAAAGACAGGCCCATTATTTCAAAATAAGTATCATAGTCCTGTCCATGTTTTAAACATGGAATTGGGCCTTTAAATTTCTTATTACCTTTAATATCTATTTTGGGTTGGAAGTAAATCCTCTTACAACCTGCCTGAAGAGCAGCCTCCAGTGACAAGATACAATCTACATAGATGGCTAGATTAATTAATTTAAATATGGGTTCCTCAGCTAAATCAGCAGGGGTCAAATTAGCTACGTTTACAGATGCTTTGGTAGAAACATCTTCCTCCTTACTTTTATTCCAGGTGGTGTTTTCTAAATTGAGATCTTTATTTAATTGAACCAGATGGTTCCGGGTTAATTCAATCTCTTCTGATGATGGCCTACCAGTATCTAATATTTTTTCGGTAATTTTTTCGAGAATCTGTCTCCTCATATGATTCAAATTACCAATGGATGTGAATAAATCTCCAGGATAATTCAGGGATATGTTTTGGATGATAAATGGGGTGCCACCTGTTTTTTCTAACTGTTTTACAATGGTCTCAGGGGATAATGGCCGGTTAATTGCTTTTTCCATTTCAAAATCTGCTTCAAAACTAATTTCAACATTTTTTCCCCATGAGGGTTTTGCATTGACTTGGATTAGAGGTACCAGTTCTCTGTTCCAATCCATATGAATATCCACAGGAATCCTGTTGGGTAACTGGGGGTTATTTACCATTTCATCTGCCCCATCAACCATGGATTTCCTCCGGGTTATATAAACATTACTTCCTATTTCAACCCTTTTTCTGAGTTTTAACATTAAATTATCTTTTTTAACACTGGGGGAATCTTCAAGGATAGTTCCCCATAATTTATGAGATTTTTCCCCATTTTGAGGTTGTTTAAAGAGAATTCCATCTCCTTTTTCGGGCTTAACTCTTGTTTTGGTTTTAATAATGGTTTCATTACTGGTTTTATTGTAATTTACTACCTTTCCCAGGTATAAACCTCTATTACCTGGATTACTTCTTCCCATCATTGATTTGTAGGATGCACCCATCATCCATCCTTTGGTTAAACCCCGGTTAAATGACATTTTAAGTTTTGAAATCTCAGTCTCCTTCACTCTCCATTTTCCCTTTGATATCAAATCCAGTGCATCCCGGTATATTTTAACTACACTGGCCACGTACTCTGGAGGCCTCATTCTACCCTCGATTTTTATAGAATCAATGGGGGCTGCTGATATTTGGTCTAAATGGGAATAAATTGCAAGATCCCTTGTTGAAAGAAGATAATGATCTTTTAGGGGAATTTCTTCCCCTTCTTTGTATTTTCCGTATTTATCTACATTTCCCTTAATTAACTGGTATTGTTTACGGCATGGCTGAGCACACATACCACGGTTACCACTTCTACCACCTATAAATGATGAAAAGAAGCATTGACCAGAGTAAGAATAGCAGATTGCTCCGTGGGCAAACACTTCCAGTTCTATTTTTTTTGGAAGATGACTGGCAGTTTTTACAATGTCTTGTATGGACATTTCCCTGGCAAGAACCACCCTTTTAAAACCATTTTCTGCGGCCCAGTTCACACCCTGGGGATTGTGTATGGTCATCTGGGTAGAGCAGTGCAGGTCCAGATCCGGTACCAGTTGCCTGGCCAGTCTGGCCACACCCAGATCCTGTACAATGATGGCATCTGCCCCCAAACTGTAAAGCTTGAAAAGATTTTCACCCACCATGGGAAGTTCTGATTCCTTTATCAGGGTGTTTACAGTCACGTAAACTTTAACACCACGTAAATGAGCGTATTCTATGGCCTGTTCCATTTCGTTCAGACTAAAATTACGGGCAAATTGCCTGGCACCGAACCGCTTACCAGAAAGGTAAACAGCATCTGCTCCAGCATTGACACCAGCTTTCAGGGATTCGATAGAACCAGCCGGGGCTAAAAGTTCGGGTATATTGGTTTGAGACATGTGTCCTCGGGTAATGGGGTGATTTAAATACGGGATAATTCAAATAACTGTTTATAATTAGTATTAGTTCTCTATACTATTGTATGGGTAAAGGGTATAATAAAATTTTAATAATTAAAATATATAATAAGTAATCTCAGGTGAGCAGTATGGAAACAGAACAGCTTTTAAAAACCTTGAAAATAGTGGTAGTCCTGGCACTTATCATTGGAGTGATAGGGGCACTGTTTTACCTGGTCTATGGTTTCACCATCTTATGGCAGGCAATGGCCGCAGGTATCATTACTGGATTTTTACTGATCCTGGTCATCATTTTTTTGGGTTTGGCTATTTATTTATGGCTGAAACTGGTACTCCTTAAGAGGGAACTTGGAAAATGCAGGGAAGAGCTAAAAATCGCCAGAAACTCCAAAAAACCTGATGATGAAAGTCAATAATTTAGAATATATAATAATTTAGAATATAATATTCGTGGGATAAACACATCAGTAACTGTTAATTTCCTTTATTTATGAATTAATAACCTTATGAATTAACAACTTTACGAATTAACATGAAATTTAATATAACAAGTTATCTGAAATTGTTTAATAACTACTGTAAAGCTGATTGAGTTAGTTAATTAATTGAGTTTGTAATTTGAATTATTTTAGGAAAGAATTGATTTTGTAAGATAAATATTGAAATTATTTAAAATAAGACAGAATTGATTAGGAACAAATAGTAGAATTAATTGAATTAGTTTAGAGATATAGATAATCTCAAAATAACAATTTAGTTTAGCTATCAAATTTAGGAGTTTACTCTCCTTAAACAGAATAGTCTTAATTAAACACCATTTTATATTGAAGGACCAATGCAAATTCTTTAAATGAACATTTACTTTATGAGGATCGAGTGTTATCATGAACCCCTATCTGGAGATATTGAGACCTGGAAATGCAATCATGGCAGTAATTGCCATTTTTTTAATGGCAGTGATCAGTGGTAAATTCACATTAGAAGCCTTGATGGCTGCGGTGGTGGTTTTTGTAGTTACCGGGGCAGGTAACAGTATCAATGATTATTTTGATCATAAAATTGATGCAATAAACAAACCAGAACGGCCCATTCCTTCAGGACGAATTTCTCTAAAAACAGCATTAATCTACTCAATTTCACTATTTGTCCTGGGAATAATCCTGGCATTCCTTATAAACTTGTTATTGGGGATAATTGCACTTTTGAGTTCTATTTTAATGGTTTTTTATGCCCGTGATCTTAAAACAAAATGTTTAATTGGAAACCTGAGTATTTCATTTTTAACTGGGTTATGTTTTGTTTTTGGGGGCATAGCTGTTAATGAAATATTAGTCTCTATTTATCTGGGTTTCTTTGCCTTCCTGATGACCATGGCCCGGGAGATCGTCAAGGATATGGAAGATGTGGAAGGGGATAAACTGGAGGGTGCTGCAACACTTCCCATACTCCACGGCATGAGAATTTCCTCTGTTCTGGCAGCAATTTTCATGATATTAGCTAGTGTAGGAAGTCCTTTGTTATATTTCATGGGCATTTTCAGCATCTTTTATTTACCAGTACTGTGTTTGGCCATTGTAATTTTCCTGTACTGTGCAATTTCCATATTAAAGGATCAATCCTCTGAAAATGCAGGTAAAGTATCTAAAAGAATTAAATTAGGCATGACCATAACATTTGTGGCATTTGCAGTGGGATCTCCATTTTTAGCAACACTACTGTAAATTCATACTTATGTTTATTTATTGCTCGTTATGTGCCTGTTTTAGTTTCTTTATATCCAGTTTATTCATCTGCATCAGGGCCTGCATTACTCTCTGGGATTTTTCAGGGTCAGGGTCATTCATGAACTCCTCCAAAACAGTGGGAACGATCTGCCATGACAGGTTATACTTATCTTTAACCCATCCTGGTCCTTGTTCTTCTCCCCCTTCAGATAGTTTTTCCCATAACTCATCTACCTCTTCTTGTGTTTCACATTTAACGAAAAAGGATATGGCTGGGGTGAATGTGTATTGTGGGCCCCCGTTTAGTGCATAAAATTCCTGTCCTTCAAGCTGGAATGCCACGGACATTACACTCCCCTCTGGTGCAGGCCCTCCCTTTCCATAGTGCATAATGTTCGTAACTTCCGAATTTTCAAAGATAGATGTATAAAAATTAGCTGCTTCCTCAGCTTTGCCATCAAACCACAAAAATGGGGTTATTTTTTGCATAATCTCCCTCCATTTTTTTTAAGCATATATGGATTTTAAACATTATTCATAGCATAATATGGGGTTTAAACATATTTATGACAAATATGGGGTTTAAACCTGGCATGATACTGGGTTTTAACTGATTAAAAGTAGAATTATGATTTTAAATTGGTTCGAAGCATAATATGATCCCCATTGAATTAAATCTATTTTTGCATTGTTTTTAACAGTTCATCGAGACGTTCGTAGGAGTCATTGATCCCATATTCCATTCCTGACTGGATCATCCCGTCACGGTCCTCGATTGATTGAAAAAGCGATTGAGATGTTAGTTTTGTCCTGTTACCTGCGATTTTTTCAAATTTTGTTGTATCAAGGAGCACATGCCCTGTTTCAGGGAGTCCTTCAAATTCAAATGTGCTGATGACCTTCTCAGGTGCGGTGACTTCGTGATTCACCCCATGGAATGCAAACTCATTACCTTCTGGATCTTTTTGAATATACCTCCAGGAACCACCGTTTTTTGGTTCAAATGTTTCTAGAGTCATTGTGAGATCTCTGGGTCCAAGCCATTTCACATAAAGCTCGGGGTCTGTGAATGCTTTAAAAACAAGCTCCCGCGGAGCATCAAACTCACGTATAATAATTATCTCTTGCTTTCCAGGTTCGCTTATAATTTTGGCCTTTTTCATTTGAAAATCCTCCTTACCCAAGATACTAAACTTAAGACCTTGTATTCCAGATATTAACTTAAAATACCGTATTACTTTCATCGGCCATATTCACTCCAATTGGAGTTTAATCCATTGGGAAAATTTCTATTATGCCCAGTATATTCCCTTCAGTATCCTGGAAGGATCCGGTGTAACCCATATCGGGAATGGTCATTTTTTCAGTTATCATCTTCCCCCCGGACATTTCAATTTTCTTGGCAAATTCATCGTAGGAATCAACACTGATCACATCACTAACCATATTACCAAACTCTTTTGGCTTTATGGCGCCGTTGATACCGGGTTCATCTTCTTCTCCGGCTTCTACTAGCCAATAGTCAAATTCACCTTCCCATTTATCAATTTTCCATCCGAAAACTTCTTTATAGAATTTTATAGCCCTTTCTGAGTCATCTGCAGGTATCTCAAAATGTACAACTTTGGGCATAGTTACCCCTCCTTGTTCGGAAATATTTGATCCAATATATCCTAATTCTGCTTATAACAGTTTATTACACTTATATTCGAGATCAATAATAATTCTATCTGAAGATTAATTGAAAAAAATAAAATTTGATAAAATCCCAATAATTTAAAGAAATTTTAGTAATATAGGAGATGAGTCCTGAATTTAAAATATAACTTAATATTACCAAATAGCATAAATCAGAATAGTATATGAATTAAAAAAAGAATTAAAAAGTTTAACACCCTTTTTTATAGTTTTAAACAATTTTACTCAAATTATATAGAGATAGATCTCCTCTTTTTTATCTACTTTAACCGGATTCCATCCTTTAAACTTCCAAACGTAGGATACTACGCGAGTTCCAGGTTTAAGTTCTTCCTGGAGTTTATCCTTTAATTTTTCATTAGTCCTCCCCCACAGAAAGAGAACAACTACCGTGGCTGGGCTGAGATTCTGGTGGAATAAGTTCCCCCAGATAATCTTCACCTGATGCTGTAATCCCCATCTAATGATCTTTAGTCTGGACAGGATCACCCTTAAAGGATCAGCCTCCACTCCCACCCCTAATGCATGATATTTCTGGGCAGCTTCAATGACTATTCTACCATCACCTGATCCCAGATCGTAGACCACATCATCAGCATTTACTTCAGCCATGTTCAGCATCTTCTGAACCACTTCCCTGGATGATGGAGAATAAGCTGCTCCTATAGCCAGGGGCCAAAGCATGGAAAGCGCAGTTATTATAATTAAAATGATTACTATTGAAATCACAGTGAATATTGTTATAACCAGGTCTAAACCCCCAAGTGCTTATTAGATCTTATGATTAACCATTGATGTTAAATAGTTTTATTCATCCATTTTTAACACTAATATCCTCAGATATGATGTTTAATACTGAATTAATCTCCTGTTACATTATCCGGGAGATATTATTCAATTATGCTTTCACATTCAGGATACATTACTTAATTATGTTGTCTTATTAAATAAGATATAATTAATTCACTTAGATAAAATTCAATAAGAATTAATTTACTTAAACAAAATTCAATAACATAAATAATAATTCACGAGGGAAGGGTTTTTAATGGTTGAAAATAATCAGTTGAAAAACAAAATGAAGATTAAAATCGTTAAAAATGGCCCATATATTGTTTCCGGTGGTGTTCCTCTATATGAACAAATAATAATCACTGATGAAGCGGGTCACACTAAAGACTTAGTTGATGAAAAAGAATTTCCTCTACAAGATACTTATACTCTCTGTCGGTGTGGGAAATCTAAGAATAAACCCTACTGTGATGACACACATAATGATACTGATTTTGACGGTACTGAAACTGCCAGTAGAAAACCATATATTGAAAAAGCTGAGATATTTGAAGGCCCTGAGCTAAGGTTAACCGATGCACATGAATTCTGTGACCACTCCCGTTTCTGTATGAGATCAGGGGGAATCAGGAATTTAATCGAGAAATCTGATGATCCTGAAGCCAAACAAACCGCAATTGAAGAAGCCATGATATGTCCATCTGGTAGATTGGTATTATGGGACATAAAAACTGGGAAACCATTTGAAAAGGACTTTGAACCATCTATTGTACTGGTTCGTGATGAACAGAAGAAATGCCAGGGACCAATCTGGGTGAGGGGTGGAATACCTATAGAATCTGCTGATGGAACTATGTATGAGTCCCGTAACCGGGTTACACTCTGTCGGTGCGGTAAATCCGATAACAAACCCTACTGTGATGGAAGTCACTGGATGAATGCCGAGCAGAAATTAAAATTCAGAAAGAAATGGGGATTGGATGATCCTAAATAAATAAAGGATAATTATGAATAGATGTGGAAACCAGAATTAGATGGTAATTAGAAATTAGTTGGAACCTTAAATTAGATGGTAATTAGGAGTTAGTTGGAAAACCAGATTAATGTAATTATAAATTAATTGGAATCTCGGAATTAATGGTAATTATGAATTAGAGGGGTTCCACGTATTAAATTAAAGCCATGAATCTTAATCATCCAACCAGGGTGTATTAAAAAAATTGTACCAGCTTTCAAGGGTTTCGGAATTGTAAATACTCAGTTCCCCCAGTATGTCCCGGGCAAATTCCACAGAAGCTATCCCATTGGCAGTTATCAACCCATTACTGGAAACAGAGGGCTGGTTAAGATATAGTTCACTTCCAGGGTATTCTCCAATTAAATTTTTAAGGTATTTGCTACCGTTACTGGTATGGGATTTGTTTTCAACCAATCCATGGCGGGCTAAAAAGACAGTGGGTCCGCATATAGCAGCAACTGGTATCTTAAGACCAATGAATTTTCCTACCACAGGGACCAAGTCATTTAATGGATCATTTTCCCACATTTCTCCCCCGGGTAGTATTAAAATTGCTGCATCAGTGAAGCTAATCTCATTGATGGTGCAATCAGGCACTATGGAAATTCCACCCATGGTGACTACAACCTCCCTGTTGAAACCAACAGTTTTAACCTGATACTCATCGGATTTGTTTATTTCAGCTACTACAAGGCCCGGTTCCCAGTCAGATAAACCATCAAATACCAGCAAATAAGCAGTTTTCATGATTTAAACCTCAATACTTCCCATAAATTACAACTACTTCTTTTTATATGTGGTCTCACAGTGTGATTTTATTTTTACTATCCAATATTTAGTTTTACAATTTAATCTCTATTTTTACTATGTAATATGTAGTTTTACTATCTAATCTCTATTTTACAATTTAATCTTTATTTTTGAAGTGTAATCTTTTATAAAATCATTTATAAAATCAGAACAAGTAGAACTTATAAGATACTTCCAATAAGTCTAGATATCTATCTAATTAAATGCCTACATTTACTAAATCTTTACTTAAATCTAAAGTGGTGTGTGAGTGAATCGCTTCTGGGGATATCTGTGTGCAATAATGGTAGCATTACTCTTTGGGGTCTGGTTCTCCTTAGATAAAATACTACTGGGTTATTTACATCCTCTGGCTCTGGCAGCAATGGTTTACCTCTTGGCAAGTGCATTGCTATTTTTAATAAGAATTTCACCTTTACATCATCATATACTGGAAATCATTCACCGTGAAAGCAAGGTCGAGATTCATATTTCACGAAGAAATTACCTGACCCTATTCTTAACCGCACTATTTGGTGCCGTTATCGCCCCTGCACTATATTTAACTGGTTTAAACCAGATAACCGCAGTTAACGCTGCTCTTTTAACCAATGTTGAAATACTGTTCATCATTATTCTGGGTATATTCTTCCTGAAAGAGCAGGTTAAGGTCAAAGATATACTTGGATTTGCTTTTTTGATGGTAGGAGCAATTTTTTTGAGTACCAATAACCTGCAGAACATCTCATTTGACCAGAATTTAGTGGGGAGCCTCCTGGTGGTTTCAGCATCCTTCTTCTGGGCGATGGATACGACTTTAACCAAATTTTTAAGCAATAAACGGGATATATTCTTTCTCACAGGTCTTAAATGTGGGATTGGTGGGTCAATACTTTTTATAATAAGTATTTTCCTTGGATTAAGTTTCAAGCTCCCCATAAATATGATTCCGTTATTGCTTTTAATTGGATGGGGCTGCATGAGTTTTGCAATAATTTTGATCTACATTGCAATACGTGAAATTGGATCAACCCGAACCGGATCCATCTTCTCCACCAGTGCCATTTTTGGGGCCATAACTGCTTTTATTATTCTAGGGGAACCCTTAAAGGACACTCAACTCCTATTTGGTATTTTAATGTTTGTGGGCATACTTATCCTTTATCATAAAGGGAATACTGATTAAGCACCTTTACCATAATGGGAGTAGTCTCTTTACGTAATGGTGGTACTTATTCAGTATCTTCACCGTAATGGAGGTACTAATCAATTTTACCGTAATGGTGTTTATTTAATATCTTTACATAATGGACGGACTGATCACCATCTTTATAACTAAGGGGAATAATGATTGGACAAAGAATAAGATTTAATCAATGACTAAAAAATTGATATATGAAATATTGATTTGACTTTAAATTTGTTAATCTAAAATGAATTTTAAATCAAGGTAGATATTAGAGGGTCTTATGTTTTCGGAAATAATTAACAGCCTGGAATCATTTATCCTGATTAACGTGTCCTGGACCGTTTTTTTAGGATGTATCCTGGAACAAATAATTGTGCCCATTCCTGCTAGTTTAATAGTCGTAAGTTCGACCTTCATCCTCCTGAAGGGAACTAGCTTTTCAATAGCTGCACTGGGGACTTTAATTGTGAAAATTGTGATCCCTGCTTCTCTGGGGATTACTTTAGGTTCATTTGTTTATTATGCTCTGGCCTATAAACTGGGAAAACCTTTCATAGAACGAACCAGCAAATATCTTGGAGTTTCTGTTAAAGATGTGGAAGGTGTGGAAAATAAGTTCAAAGAGAGCCGCTATGATGATATATTCATGTTCCTGGCCCGTTGTTTTCCAGTAATTCCCAGCATAGCCATCAATCTTTTCTGTGGTATAATTCGGTACGACCTAAAAAAATATATTATCACCACATTCCTGGGTTCTGCAGTCCAGATATTGGGATGGGGGCTGCTGGCATGGTTCTTTGGAAACATTTACCAGGTGTTAGAAGACAAAATATCGTATATAGGTAATATTATCACTGTAATTATTGTATTAGTGATTATATATTTCATAATCATGAAAAAACGTGAAAAAAAATAATAAAATCCTGAATGGACTTCCTCTTTACATTATTAATTTGTTTTAAGGAGTGATGTAATTTGTTATTTTTTTTGACTTGAGTTGGGGGCAATTTGGTAGAAATTGGTAGAAAGTTTGGAATAAATATTTAAACACTCTTCATAAAACAATAGCTGTGGAATTGTTAATTGGAAAAATTCGGAAATTCAAAATGGATTAAAGATGAATATTCTGAATAAATCTAATGGTCACGGTAATATCACCTCATTAAATATGTTTAGGGATTTGAGATTGTAAAAAAATCCCATCCCAATTTTTTTTGAGGATTATAAACTGTAAAAATATCTTAAAATCAGGAGTGGATAGTTTGATTAAAGAAATCGTGAAATGGAGACCAATTATAATCGGAATTGTCTTAGTGGTAACACTTTATGTGATTTCAGATTTGATTTCAAGTGTAAGCATACTGTTGCCTTCATTTTTACTGGCAGGACTTATAGTTGGATTCATGATCAATGAAAGTGAAAAAAACGGGGCCATAAATGGGGCCATTTTAGGATTAATTGGTGGATTAATAGTTAATGTCTTTTTAATAATCTATTATTACTCCTTAGGATACGGGGATTACATAAGCAGCATACTACTCTACTCTGTCATGAATTTAATACTTCAAATAGTAGTGGCAGCAGTTGGTGGAGTCTTAGGATCCTTAATAAAGACAGAATCTGTTAAAAACAGGCCAGTTGAAGAAATTGAAGAGTAAAAATAATTAATCAATTTTTTCTCTTTTTTTTCAACGATTTAATCTTTTTTTTGAAGTAATCCGTGTTATATTACCCTTTCTCTTGGTAATTTAGTAACAAATTGAGTAATTTAGTGGGAATTTTAGTTTTTAATTTGAATTGATTTTTAGTGCGTTTAACCTTTTTAGTGCGTTTAACCGTTTTATTGGTGGGTTAACTAAATTAATGGGCATAATAAATAAATTCATACAATGAACTCATTTTTTAATGGTTTCTAACCACTCAATTGCCTCATCTGCTATGTCCTGGGAAATATCTTCAATCCAGTCCTGTTCACTCCAGGTGCAAACATCTTCTTCTTCAATATCTCCCACCATGTCTTCCACCCGATCCTGGTCAGTATACTCTCCGATCACTGATTCGCAAAAATTGAACTCTTTATCATGATTATCGAATAAGACTTCCCAGCTTCCTGCATCCCTGATCTCCCAATACCAGTAGTAATTTTTAATTATTTCTTTCCCCGGGGTTTGTTCATCAAATGATTCTTCTTCCTCATAACCAACAATGAGAACTTTATCCTTTTCTAGATAGATATGTTTCTCCCACACATCCTTCCCAATCTGTGCCCTTTCCAGTTCTGTTTCTTCTATTCTTTCTACCAGTTTGTCTTTTTTGATCATTTCTATAACCCCAACAAGCCCATCTGTTAACATGAAATATTCTTAAATAAATCTAATACTGAATGATTCTCTAAGTAAATTATGGTAAGAATTACACTTATTTATTATGTACAGAATTTAATTATTTACAGAACTATTTTTTACAGATGTATTAAAGAGCAATAACCCCAATACAAATCAGGATTATACCCGTTTTTTTAAACTTAAAAATTTTTATTCCTCTTTTAATTATTAGGAACTCTTTTAATCTCCATAAAATAACGAAAAACGACTATATATTGATAATACCCATAATTTATTATATCATTAAGATAAATAAAAATATTAAAGATCTTTTATGTCAAGGTGGGTGCAAAATGAAAGTTAGCGACTTTATTGGAATGAAGGTAATCGATATTGAAGCCAAAGAAGTAGGGAAAGTAGAAGACCTGGCTGTCACAATAAAAGAATGTTTGGTTGAACAGATATTCATATCCACTGGATCTACTCTCAGTAAAAAATTGTTTGCTGTTAAAGAGGATGATATAGCGGCTATAGGAGATTATGTTCAGTTAAAATTTAATGGGGAAGCACTGGAGAATAAGGTCAAAGTGGACAAGCTCGATGATCTTGCTCCCAAAGAATCAAGATTCAAAAATTTGGAGGGAAAAGTGGTTCTTGCCAAGGAAGGTATGGAAATAGGCAAAATTCAGGACATGGTTATTAACCCTTCAGAATGTCTCATTAACAACGTAATCATTTCCATGGGCGGTACCTTCAACCGGAAACAGTTCCTGATCTCCAGTGATGATATTGCAGAAATTGGGGACTACATGATACTAAAGCTTTCCAAAGAGCAGATTGAGCAAATGGCTGTGGATTAAAACTCCCACTATCTTTTTTTTATCATGAACTTTTTATTTTTCTTGTGGTTTATTGGGTGTTGATTTTTTTTGCCCAGGTTAAGATGTCTATTTTTTCATTTAGATAGCTTAATCCTTTAGATAAATTTAATATTCTGTATGGTTTTAATTTTTGGACTAAACTAAAGATTGTAAAAAACTGGATAAAATTAAGGGTCTGCGAACTTCAGTTCTTCCATGTCAATTAATCATCTTATTCTCTTGTTCTGAACCTCATGATATCAACACCCATCATAATTGCATTAAAATCATGAAAGACATCTACTGGAAGTTTTAAAACGATTTTATTATCAACATACTCTATTTCAGGTGATTTATTTGGTATAATACTATTATTGGCAGTGTACATGTATTGGGCGTGCCCATTCTTGCCCATCACATCCACTCGTTTAAAATTTTTTCCATTGTAAATGCGAAAATGGTAATTTATAATCAGATCTTTATTCGTGGTGTTTGAATCCTCTATAATTATATAAACACTCTGGTTATCATGTAAAACAGCCTGTACCTTTGGTTCGTTGTCTTCTTGAGCAGCATTTGAATTATTCTTCCATAAATATTCTGATGAGGAAAAAGCAGTTGTATGATTAGATAAAAGTTTTTCACATGTTATTAAGTTGTATGCTTTGTGAAAAGAGATTAGTTCATCTGTTTTATTGTCTTGAATTTGATCACTAGTTTTTAAAATCGTATATGGTGATAAAACGGTATCATTTAAAGAATATATTGTTACATTAATTTTTTCTATTTTTAATGGAGGATCAACGGCAAATAACTCATTAGATCGGACAAAAGATTTCAAGTATCCGCAGCTGCCAGTTAATTGACTTTGATATGAATCTATCGCGTTCTTTTTTATATCAATTTCAGTTTGGTTCAATGGTAATACTAGCCACTGTTCATTTGTATCTAAATTTGAGGGGGGTAACAGGCTCAGTTTAGGGGTAAATAAAAGAGGAGAAGGCCAATTTGATCCACTGTGAACAAGGTATGTGTAATTCATACCACTATAATTAGTTTCCAATGCTGCATACCTTACAAAATTACCAGTTGCCCAGTGATCAGGGTGCTTATCTTCACTATCTGGATAAAGAATAATGTTTGGATGGAAATCATTTATGATATGTTCCAAATTCTGATTCACATTCTCACCAGAATAAGAAACATTAGGTTGGTAAGTAAAGTTATATATCGAATGATTCAACTTATTGAAGGTGTTATTACTCTGATAAGGGTTTTTAGAGTCCCAGTTATCTTCCCACATGGATCTAAGACCGCCATCAGGATAACCCAGAAAAATAACGTTGCTCTGGTTAAGCCCTATTTTACTTAAAGCATTTAGAACTTCCATGTGCCTTATGTTGGGCAAAGTTTCAGTGCGGTTGTTATCTTCAATTTTTTTCAGATAATCTGAAAATTCCTTCTTATTGTCTGAGGCACTGCCATCAGTCATGACCACCACTTCAACTGTGGCATTTTGTTCTAAGGCTCTTTTAATCAATCCTGCTGCTGCTACAGATTCATCATCAGCATGTGGGGCAATAATTAAAATACGATCAGAAGAATGGATTTCAGGGAAATCGTTGTAGTCTGTTGTTCCATCCATGGAAAAAGACATATAAAATAAAAAAACAAAGGATAAAATGGCGAATAACACTAAAAGGATCACTGACTTATTCAACTTGAATTTAGAATTTTTAGAGCCCATGGCAGCTGCTACTCCCTATTACCATTTGAAATAAGTGTATTTTTGATTGAATATTCCAGTTAGTATAATATTGTATATAAATATTTACTACTTTTAATATTTAAGAGATTATTTAAATGTCATTAAATAAGATTTAAATGAATATAATAATTATTCCATTAATCTGTATTAATTGGGGCTGGTAGCTCAGGCGGGAGAGCGTTGCCTTCGCAAGGCAGAGGCCGCGGGTTCAAATCCCGCCCAGTCCATTTGTTTAATTGAAAAATCAGCAATAATTTTATCCTAAGTAATTTTTATCATAATCTTATATTCTAAGTAATTTTTATCAATCTTTTAATTCATATCCAATAATTTTCATTCAAATATCAATCATTTTTATCCAAATCATCTAAAATTGTATGGATATCCTTTTTTACTTCTGCAATGCTTCCTGCAGTATTGATAATATGCCAGTTATTGGCCAATTGCAGGGCTTTTTTCCTCACCTTAATCAGATCATCCCGGTTTTCAAACATTTCTTCATCATCCCGGGTTGACATCCTCTTAAGAGACTCATCTGGTTCCAGATCCAGAAAGAACATATATTGGGATGTTGGAAGGATCACGGTAAAGAACCAGTACAGAAGTTTGGCCAGGGGAAGTGGCAGGTAGGCTACTCCCATTAAATAACGAACCATGATAACGTTGTCTGCTTTACCTTCATATTTTTTAACCGAACGGATAACATCCAGGGCATAATAAGTTGAAGCTTTGATTTTGTTTATCTTTCCCCTGCCCAGTAGGGCTTTTTTGGATTTTTGACCGTAAGAATTGTCTAAAGCGGGATGTTCCCTGAGGATAACACTTTCGCCTCTACTAAGATATTTATCTTGTATTAATCTGGCCTGGGTACTCTTCCCTGATCCGTCAAGTCCATCAATGATAATAAAGCGCATATTCTCTCCATAAGTATAAAAAAAATTATATGGTCAGTAAAATGTAGGTTATAACTGCTGAAAAACAGGCTGTGATGTTATCCAAGCCTTTTGGTGTTATTGCTTCGAATACTGTGGCTACCAGTGCCACACTCACAATTACCATTGGTTGAATGGGTACAGCATAATAAAATAAAACTATTCCTACGGTACATATGAGCACTAAAAACATGGTCAGGGAGCCTTCCAAACTTTTGGTGTCCCCGGTAAGATTGTATTTTATCTTACCATACTTCATACCCACCAATGAAGCCATTCCATCTCCATAAGACATGGCAGCTATGCCTACGCCTATTATCCAGGGCTGGTCAAAGAAGATGAGTGCCAGAACAGTCCAGGAGATGGCATAGAATACCAGACCCAGACCATGGCCTGAACCAGATATTCTGTCTTTTATCTTTAAGGGAGAATAGGGGCTTATAAGGAAAGTTAAAAGAATGAAAGGAGCAGCTGCTAGAAAGGCCATTACCCATCGAGATTGGAAGAGGGGTAATATGAATAAAACATTACCTACCATGATGTGCAGGAACTTTCGACTGAAATTAGGATGCTTTTTAAGCACCCTCTCTGAAATCACCAGTATGAGTATCACATACGCATAAACAAGTATTAAACCTATGATGTCACCGTTATCCATAAATCTTAGTACTTTCTCCATATATAAGAGAATTTGGATTTTTAATTGTAGTTATGGTATTAAAGATTGACTAACTCTGAATCAACTCTTATGCTAACATGTCTCGACTTACAAGTTAAGTTATGTTAAGGACTTTTTATGCACATGTTTACGCTGATGAATTTGCATGAGTTGGGAATTTTATGGAATGAGTTGGGAATCGGATTAAAAAACTAGAGAATTTGCCAAACTTTATTAGTTATTTGGGGGATAGGAAAAGTTATGTACATCTGTTTGGAGGGAATTGATGGCTCAGGAAAATCCACACAACTGGAATGCCTGGGAAAATGGCTTGAAAAATGTGGTCTTAACGTAACCCGCATCAGAGAACCTACTGATTCACCAGTGGGTCGTCTTATCCGGAAAATGCTCCAGGACCCTGGGGCCCAGGATGAAGGATTCCAGAGGACATTAGCACTCCTATTTGCTGCTGATAGAACTCTTCTCATGGATACTATCTGTAAAGAAGAAAAAATGAACCGAATTGTGCTCAGTGACCGTTCATTCTATTCCAGCCTGGCTTATCAGAATGGTGAAGAGTGGATTGCCCAGATAAATCAGCATGCCCTGGAACCGGATCTGGTGATACTTCTGGATCTGGAAATTGAAACTGCACTCACCAGATGTGAGGGTACTGATAGTTTTGAAGAGGCAAATTTCCTGGAAAGTGTCCGCCAAAGATACCTTAAACTGGCCCAACAGCATGATTTCATGGTGGTTAATGCGGGCAATGGTGTTAACAAGGTGCACAGTGATATAAAAAGAATTGTGGCCCCTAAGCTGGGTATGTGTATATAATGATTCCAGTTAGATGATTTTTCAGGAGTTTAAATCATGATTTTTAATATTTCCTGAGTTTGAATTAGTTCCTGAGTTTGAATTAGTTCCTGAGTTTGAATAACAATGAGAGTTTATAGTAACTGAGTATATGAGTTAAATAAATTATTGTTTTAAATGCTTCTCGAAGTAAAAGCAGGAACTATATAAATGAAGTTCGGAATGAAGCTCGTGAAACGTAATTAGTTTCTAAATAAATGTTAAATTAAAAAATATAACTTAAAAAGAGAGTTAAGATTAATATAACTATCAATCTTTTTCAAGTTTTTTTATGCGCTCGTTAAGTGCTTTCACAATGTGATCCTGGGCATTTTCCAGGTTTTCTTTCTTCCCACAGAGTAATGGGCCGTCATCAGTGTTTTTAAGTTCCAGATCAAATTTACCTACTACTTCTGCTACCATTCCTTCAGTAACTCCTGGAGGAATTCTCATTTCATACATCATATCTTCATCCATGGTATCACCTCAAGCAAATCACATTTTTAGTGTTAAAAATCAAAATTTTATTAAAATTATCTTTTCAATTTATATTGATCTTTTTAGAACTTTAATATTTAGTTAAAGCGTTTAACATTACCCTTAAAAGTTTGAGATTTCTTATACTTTTTATAACTTCTTAAGAACAATATGAATCTAAATACTATGAATTCTTAAGAAAATCTCTTACTGGTTCTAGAATATCCACCAGGCTTTCAGAAACCCCATTTTTCAGATCGAGAGGATGTAATTTGCCATCTCCATACATCTGTATCAGTTCTTCCTGGGTTAATTCCAGGTTTCCTCCAAACTTATCTGGCCGCTTTATAAGTAAGGTATCTCTTTCACTGAATATGAAGTGATGTGCAATTTCCAGAACAGGATTTCCATCAACTTCACCTGCAGGGCAGTAACTCTTTTTTATCTTTTTATTAATTACCTCAGGTTCATCATCTATGGCAATGAAATTCTCTTTACTGGAAGACATCTTATCCGAGCCATCGGTACCATGCAGGAGTGGAGTGTGAATACATACTGGGGACTGGAATCCCAGTTTAGGCAGGTTGTCCCTGGCCAGCATATGGATTTTTCGTTGTTCCATACCACCTACTGCCAGATCTACCTCTAAAAACAGCATATCAACTACTTGCATCAGGGGGTAGATAACCTCTGCAACCTGATGATCCTCAGCATCCCGGGTTATCTGGGCCATACTCCTTCTGGCACGGGTCAAAGTAGTGGAGATAGCCAGCTGGTAAACCTTCATGGTGTAATCTTCCTCTGTCTGAAAACTACTACCTAAAATAAATTCAGTATCCTCAGAAAGTCCTAACGCCCTAAAGCACTGTTTATTGTATTCAGAAATCTCTTTGATTTCTTCCAAACTTCCTTTGCCATTAAGGTAAGCGTGAAGGTCTGCCAGGAGAATTTTTATCTTAAAACCAGCCTTCTGCAGGTCAATCATCTTCTTCACAGTGATGGCATGTCCCAGGTGTACCTTCCCGGATGGTTCATATCCAATGTAGGCTGTTTTTGGATCTTTTTCCAGTTTCTCTTGGAGTTCTTCTGGAGTTACCACTTCCAGTGCACCTTGTTCTATAGTCTTCATTGTTGAATCTGTATCCATTGTAGTCACCATCAGTTTATTGCAGTGATTTTAATTGAATTTTATTTAATTTTATTAAGGGATTTGAATAATAGTTAATCTTAGTTTCCATAATGTAATATCCTATTCTTTTGGTGGGATTATGTAGAGTTTTCCCCCAATTTCAATCACTTCTACCTCTTCCCCTATATTTATACTGGCCAGTTGGCTCATCATATTCATATCCACTGGTTGATATGTTTCAGGGTGGAGTAACTGTATTTCAGTGGGGGTTTTGGAAGTAACTGTGGTGATCTTCACATCTTCCCTGTCAGCCACTTTTTCCAGGTTAGAATATTCACGCCAGGATATGGATACATTTTCCAGTGTCTCCAAATCCGTCATAACGATCTTTCTACCATTTACATCAATTATTTGCCCCACATGATCCTCATGGGCCAGAAAGTCTCCCTTCCGGAATAAGGGGAGACGCAGAGATATCCATATTCGATAAAGATCTTTTCCTGCTGATTTATCCCTCCCCATGAGTCGGGGTGATTCTCCCATAATTCCACCCATCTGCTCTTTTAAGACATTTGAGATCTTCCGGGCAGCCTTGTAGGATCCGAAGTAGTAATCAATTCCCTCTTTAATCCCCACTCTCTGTGATAGGTATGCCATTCGATTGGTGCGGGATAATTTTTCAAGGAGGTTTTTTATACTTTCATCAGCTTTCTGGATTTCTTCTTCTTCCAGGGATCTTTCATCCGCCCGTAGTTGCAGAACTGCTTCATAATATCCTGAAGCGTACTTACTGCATTCTGGACACGCATTACGGTTGAGTTTAACATTTATCTTAAATTCTCTTTCTATGGGTATCCCCAAAACATTACCCCTGGCAGTTACCAGCATTTCCAGAATGGAACCCTTCTGATTAATAAGATCTATTTCCAGAACCACATCCTCTGCATCTTCATCAGGTACAGATTCCTGGGCTATAACCTGTGCAACGAACTCTTCCTCTGAAAAGTCTGTTTCAATCCATTTATCACCCACGTGGATTGATGAACAGTGGGCACAGGATTCCACCTCCAATTCAGGGGGAATGGTGATCAATTTATTTCCAGCAGCAAAACAGGAATAACATAGGCCCTTAAACAGTTCTTGGTCTTCTTTACCGCATTTAATACAGAACATAGTATCTAATCTTGTATTTTTATTAATAAAAATTTTTTCTAAATTCAAAAAAGTATAGAATAAAAAAAGGGAATTTAAAGTGTTTTTAGGGGTGCTTTGGCTCCGCATGCCTCACATTTAAGGAGGAATATACGGTCTTCCCTTATTATCCTTGTATCTGGCCGGTTGCACTCGTGGCACATGATGAAACGTTGCACGTAATCATCCATCCGGTCGTTAATCAGGTAATGGGTGAATTTTCCCTGCATTATAGCCCGGTTTCCTTCAAGGTTTCCTGCAGTACCCAGTTCCCTTAACAGGAATTTAAGGATGTGCTGAGGGTCCCGGTTCATGGCGTCGGCTATTTCTCCGAAGTTCTGAATGATGGTCCGGTTTCCCTGGATTATTGAGTAGGCCTTGGGTACTGAGAACCTTTTGGTCTCCAGTGCCTGTGGGGGTAATTGCTCAATGGCTCGGTCCAGTAATTCTTCATAATCGCTCATATTTAATACCTCCTTCAAACTAAAAAATTCGTATAAAACTGTTTTAAACTGAATTTAATTTTAATAAAGAAAATTTAAGATAATCCCAGTTCAGGCAACTCTTAGGTAGCCTTGCTGGGGTTCGTAAATGATTCCTTTACGTTTCAACTGGCGGATAAGGTCTTCTACCTTTTCCTCGCTCATATTATATCTATCTCTCATTTCAGTTATAAGTATGTTGGTGGGTGCCCGTCCTCCGTACTCTTCTTCCAGTTCTTTGATAATTTCCTGAACCACCCTGATTTTATCCCGATCAGATTTAGGTGTACGTCCTTCAACCTTATCAATATCCACTTTACCAGTTTCTGCATCGTATCCTACTTGTTTCAGACAATTTTCCTGGAGTGTAACTGCTCGCTTAGCATCTTCACGTGTTACTTCCGTTCCTAATCTAATTTTAGAGCTTGCTTCTGATAATCGAACCAGAGCTTCAAGTTGCCTGGCTGTTATGGGGACTGGTGAGTCTTCATCTGCAGATCCACCACGCATCCCTACATAAAACTCTCGAAGCACGTCCATGGCTTCATTGGTCAGGTGGGGATGAACATTTCTCCGGGCATAAGCAATATATTTCCTGAGAAGTTCCGGTTCAATATCATAAGGAACTGCGGTGTCCCGGTGGGTGTTAAGAATGTGGGTGGCCAGTGCGCTGTCTCTTTCAATATCAGGTTTATCTTCAACCACAAATGTCAGGTCAAAACGTGATAAAATTGTTGAAGGAAGATTAATTTGTTCTGCTATTGATTTGTAACGATCGAAACGTCCGAACTTGGGGTTTGCTGCAGCTAAAACTGAACAACGTGAGTTTAACGTGGCCATGATTCCTGCTTTGGCTATACTGATGGTTTGCTGTTCCAGGGCTTCGTGTATTGCTGAGCGATCTTCAGGACGCATCTTGTCCAGCTCGTCCACGCAAACATTACCTTTATCCCCTAGAACCAGTGCACCTGCTTCTAAGGACCAACCGCCAAATTCGTCTCTTACTGCTGCAGCAGTCAGACCTACTCCACTGGTTCCTTTTCCACTGGTGTAAATCCCCCTCGGTGCCAGTTTAGAGACATATTTGAGCATTTGGGACTTACCTATACCTGGGTCTCCTACAATGAGAATATGGATGTCTCCCCTGATTCTGGTTTTATCATCCAATTCTTTGGCTGAACCACCGAATAATTGAAGGGCTATTGCTTCCTTAACTTCTCTGTATCCTTTAATTGATGGTGCTGTGGAGTTAATTATTTTATTGTAAACATCAGGGTCTGCAGCCATTTCCTTTATCTTTTCCTCGTCTTCAGGGCTGATGTCTAATTCTTCAAACTCCTGTTCCAAGGCACTGATGTAGTTACCATAAATGTAATTGTGAAAACGTTTTGTTTTTTCATCACGGACTGTTTTCATGGTCCCGGTGATTCTTATCACATCTCCAGGGGTTACAGTGTCCACCAGGTCATCTTCCAGTATAACGTTAATCTGGCGGGGTTGTTCACCTCCAGAGAGGTTTTCCAGGGGTTCTTGGACCTTGGTGTTCTGTGTGTCTAAGAATTCTGATTCTTCCTGGAGTATCCTGAATGATCGGCCTCCACATTCCTGGCAGAGTGCGGGTTCAGTGACTATGTTACTTTTTTGCTGCACTTCATGGAGCCTCATACAGCTACGGCACTCGAAAATGGCCTTTTGAATTCGAGGGCGGATTTCATCAGTTTTACGTACGATTCCATCCACAGCCACGAATTTGCCAATGTATTTACTCCTCAAATAACGTAGGGGGATGTTATTACGCACGTTCTCAAAGCGAATATGTAATTCAGCGTTTTTCCTGAGGGGGTCGATGTTCTGTACAGCCTTGGAAGCGGCTTTAATCACTTCTTCTGGTTTTTCAATTAGCAGATCTGCCAGATCCGGGTCGAACATTTCTAGTTCCACATAATCCACTAGCACTGATCTATCCTCTGGGTATTTCTCCAGAGCTTCGTAAACAGTGTCTTTATATTTGGTACTAAAGAATTCCTCGAACTTGGCCACAGGATTTTTAGTTTTGTCAGTTGTAGTTTCGGCTGAAGTTTCCATTGTCTAACCTATTAATATCTTCTATTATAAAAAAATTCTCATGAAACCATAAATTATCCTAAAAGCTAATATGGCCTTTAACGCACTTAAAAACTATAAAAATTGATTAAAAATTATTATAATTTATTGAAACAACATTAAATTCCTATTTTTTGGGATTAACTATATTTAAATAACTATTAATAAGTAATATTTAATTATATATTATTAATAATATTTTATGTAATTTGGGTTAATATATTTTATAAAGTAGTTATCTTGATAATTATTATTGGTAAAATTTTTATACAGTAATGTTTATATCACAAAATATTATAGCTGCTTTATATTATTATAATAAATTTCATAATGGTACAAAGAAGGAAACATATTATTTAATAAAGAATTTTAAATTACTAAAATTGTACTATATAATTAAGTTTAAGATTTATTAAGGTTTTTTAAGTTGAGATATGTTTAAAGAGATACATTTTCCATAGATTAATTTAACATGAAATAATAATTTTATAACAAGTTTAGAATCCAATAGGTGCAATCCATGAAGAGATCAAGGTTAAGAATGTTCAAAGCTACATCCATGACTATTTCAGTTATGGGGGTGTTGATGATAGTGGCCACAGTGGTCATACTGGCTTACCTGGGATTCCAATCACTTTCATCGTTCATATCCGCAGATGCTAGTTCTGGTAATGCTAATGAGCAATTAGCAACACTTCAATCGCAGTATGCAAGCTTGAACGCTCAATATGAGGGTGTAAAGGCTCAGATACAAGCTACCAGCAATAATCAATTAAAAACAGATTACAATAATGCGGAACTGGAACTGGTTAAAGCTCAATCTGCTATTAATGATGTTTCAAGTGCCATTTCAGTGGGTAAACCCTCTGCTGAGGTAAATTCGAGGATTCAAACAGCCCAAAAACAAATGCAAACAGCTAACTCTGCTTTAGCCAACCTGAAAGCCGAGATGTGAATGATTAAATTGGAACGGGGGTGAAGATGGGAATTAATTTTTCCATTCCTTGCCTTAATTCCATTTATTCAGCCTTTAACTAATTGTTTTAATTATTTATTTGATGTTGAGAAAAAAGTTAATTCTGCTTTCCTGCTCTCCTATAACCTCTACCAACTACGTACATTTCCCCACTTTTTTTCCTGGAAGATGGAGGTTTGGTGGTCCTGACGGTTTGAAAATTTTGTTTAACCTCTTTCAGGAGTTCAGGATATCCTTCACCCTGGAAAACCTTCATAATCATGTTACCTTTATATTTCAGGATACTATCACTTATTTGCAGAACAGTTCGTGCCAGATCTATGGATCTGAGCTGATCAAGGTCTTTAATCCCTGATAGTTTAGGAGCAGCATCGGATATGATCACTTGGGCTTTACCCTGCAGAGTACGCTTAATTTCTTCTAAAATCTCTTCCTGGGTAAAATCGCCCTTGATACTCCAGAAATTTTCTTCAGGAAACGATTTTATCCGGTTAAGATCAACTGCAACCACTAAACCATCTTCACCGGTTGCTTCAAGGGCTACCTGAGACCATCCTCCCGGAGCAGCCCCCAGATCAACCACAGAATCCCCTTTTTTAATTATTTTATATTTGCGATTTAATTGCAGTAGTTTAAAAGAAGCCCGAGAACGATAATCCTGTTGTTTAGCCTTCTTATAATATTCTTCGTTCTTCCTTTCTTTATTCCATTGAGTCATTTATTCTCTTTCTCCTCTAAAATTAAGTGCTTTACAGATTGGATCCCCAATTTTAACTATGTTAGCATCTAATTTACCGTCATCCAATTCTATGATCATCACTGAAGGGTCTGATAGTCGGGGAACAGTTGGACTTCCCGGGTTGAGTAACAGCATATCTGGTAACTCTTTTATGAATGACCAGTGGGTGTGGCCGGTTATAAGAACTTCCACTCCCATTTCCAAACCAATATAGCGTAACTGTTGAGTGTCCCCCCTTGGATAAACCTCACCATGAGCTAAACCAATCTTTATCCCTTCAAGATCCAAATTTTTTCTTTTAGGGAGATCTAAACCCATATAACGATCCATATTTCCCTGAACACAGATGGTGGGTGCTATCTTCTCCAGTTGATCTTTAATCTGGAGTGAAACCAGATCTCCTGCGTGTAATATTAGATCCATATCTTTAAAAATTTCAAAAATTATCTCTGGGATATGGTCTGTTCTTTCAGGGATATGGGTGTCAGAAATAACGCCTATTAACATTTCAATCTCCTTTCAACTGATTTTCTATGATATTAAAGGTAAATTTTCTTTGATATAAAGGTAAAACTATAAAACTAGTATAGGTGAACCTGTTATGGTGTGATATGTGGTTATTTCGTGATGGAATTTTATTTCCTCATGAAATTTATCGATTATTCCTCATGAAATTTATTGAGAATCTACTGATTGCAATATCAATATACTGATTTTAATATCTTATTTTATTTATTTTTTAATTTTTTTCTCATCTATTTTTGTTTAAGCACCTATTTCTTTTTAATATTAATCTGCTTATTTTTCGTGGAATCCGATCAGTATAAATAATTATCATGGCAAAATTTGAATTTTACAAAATTAGTATTATATTATAAAATTTGGAATTTTTCAAAATTAGCATATATTATAATATTATACCATAACCAACCATATTATTATAATCTAGATTCATCCATTATATTGGATAGTGATGTAGCACTGCCAAGTGTGCAATTATAATTATTATCAATCGTTTAACAATTATTATTAAGTGATTTTCATGCACGAAGTTATAGTATGCGAAAAACCAAAGGCATCAGAGAAGATAGCCGCAGCCATACCTGGGAAAGCGGTAAAAAAGAGTTATAAAAAGGTACCTTACTATGAAATAGATGAAGGTGGGAAGAAAACTACAGTACTCTCTGCTGTAGGTCATTTATACTCTTTATCTCCCCTGAAAAAGGAGAAAGGACGCATGTTTGATGTGGGATGGGTCCCACTTTATGAGAAGGATAAAAGCAAAAAGTACGTTAAGAACTACATAGATGCCATTAAAAAATTCTCTAAAAACGCAGACCGATTTATTCATGCCTGCGATTATGATATTGAAGGGACCTTAATTGGTTTTAATGCATTGAAGTACGCCTGTGGTGAAAAAAGTATTGACAATGCCGTGCGTATGAAATTCTCCACCCTCACCAAAGAGGACCTGTTGAAAGCATACAATGAACCCATTGAACTGGATTTCAACCAGGTTGACAGTGGAGAAGCAAGACACGTTCTGGATTTCATCTTTGGGGTGAACATATCCAAACACCTTACTGATTCAGTGATGAAAGCAACCAGTCGTTACATACAACTATCTGCAGGGAGAGTGCAAACCCCAACACTGGCTATTCTAGTTGAAAGGGAAAAAGAAATTCAGAGCTTCATCCCGGAGCCTTACTGGCTCATTAAGGCCAAAATTGAAGGGGACATAATTGCTGATCATAAAAAGGGGAAGATCTTCGATAAAAAAGTTCAGGAGGAGATCCTCTCTGATTGTGAGGGTCAAAATGCTGTAGTAAGTAAAATAAATGTTAAAGAAACCCCACAGTTACCTCCAGTACCATTTGATCTGGGTTCCCTGCAGTCCGAGGCCTATGGGGTATTCGGCTTCAGTCCCAAGAAAACTCAGTCAATTGCCCAAAATTTGTATTCTGAAGGTTACACCTCTTATCCACGTACATCATCCCAGAAATTACCGCCAAGCATTGGTTATAAAAAGATATTGGGACAGCTGAAAAAGAATGCAGCGTTCAGGAAACAGATTGAAAAACTCCCTGAACCAATTAAACCCCATGAAGGTAAAAAAACCGATGAAGCTCACCCTGCCATTCACCCCACTGGCCTGGTACCTAAAGGACTGGGACGGGATTATCAGAAACTTTACGAGCTCATTGTGTACCGTTTCATCAGTGTTTTCGGTGAAAATGGTCTCCTGGAAACCATGAAAACCCAACTGGATATTGGAGGTCAGGAATTTGCCTTCAGCAGGAAAAGAATGGCAAAAATGGGCTGGAGAGAACACTACCCCTATCGTAAAATGGAAAATGATGAGTTCCCAGCACTCAAAGAGGGGGATCGGCTGAATGCAGAGGCATACTCTGAAGAAAAAGAGACCAAACCTCCTGCAAGGTATAACCAGGCTTCTCTTATTCGAGAACTGGAAAAAAGAGGACTTGGAACCAAATCCACCCGTGCTAATATAATATCTATCCTCTATGACCGGAAATACGTTGAAGGTAAAAAGATATCAGTCAACCAGCTGGGTGAACGTCTCATTGACACATTGAAAAAATATTCCCAGAAGATAACCAGTGAAGAGTTAACCCGAGAATTTGAAACCAAGCTCGAGGGTATAATGCAGGCTGAAGTTAAAAAGGATGAGATAATAACCGAAGCTAAAGAGGAAGTAAGTTCCATACTGGATGATATTGATGTAAACAAGATGAAAATTGGGCAGGAACTTTATGGAGCCTACCGGGAAAGTATGATCGTGGGCAAATGCAAGTGCGGAGGTAACCTCATCATGATTAACTCCCCTAAAGGGGGCAGTTTTGTGGGTTGTACTTCTTATCCTGATTGTAAATCAACATACTCCATGCCCAGAGGTGCCACAGTTCTTAAAACAAAATGTGAAGAATGTGGACTGCCAATGATATCCTTTGGAAAACCCAGGCAGAGGGCCTGCATGGATCCGAAATGTGGGCGTGAAGGTGAAGAACCTCTAAAGAATGAAGTGGTTGGTATCTGTCCAGATTGTGGAAAAGAACTTATAAAACGAAGGGGTAGATATGGTGAATTTGTGGGATGTAGTGGTTTCCCACGATGCAGATACACCCGTTCACTAGAAGAAAAACAGGAACAAACCGGTCAAACGTCTGAAAAAACGTGAGATTTTTTTATCCCCTTTTACTATTCTAATTCATCTCTATTTTTCATATTTTTTAATCTTTTTCCTATTTTTTATCCCTATTTTTCCTATTCTTTTTAATCAATTCTCCTTAATCCTTCCCAATCATAATGTATTTGTTTTAATTATTTTTAATTTAGCTATTAATTCTTTAAGATGGATTTTCTTCATTTTCACGGAGTTCATCATCAAATATGAAAATATCGTCAATTTTAGCCTTTAAAACCACAGCTATATCATGAGCTAATTTTAGAGATGGATTGTATTTGCCTTTTTCAAGAAAGACGATAGTTTCTCTTCTAACACCTACTTTATCTGCCAGTTGGGCTTGAGTAAGGTTATGGCGAGCTCTATATTCTTTTATTTTGGTTTTCATTCCACATCGCCTGGGATTAATTTGAATTAATCTAAAGTTACTATTACGGCTTATTTACGTTATTATTACGGCTTATTACGTTACTATTAGGATTATCTACGTTACCATTACGGCTTAATCTATGTCTCCTTTACGGTTTAAAATCGTATTGGCGATTAGCATGGTGGAGGTCATGACAAAGATGGTAACACCCATTAATTCAATGGGGTTATGTATGTTCTGCGCCCAGTACATATTTATTACCAGGAAAGAGATGAACATTAAGGTTATATACCATGAATATGTCGTGGCGAATGTTCCTATCTTTCTTAAACGTTCATCCTGAGCTTTTTTATCCATTCCTACGTAGACGAAAAAATTGGTTAAATAGGCAGTTGCGCCCAACAGAATGATAACAACCAACAAATCACTCATTGTTTTGGTAACCATCATGATTAACCCAGAAAGCATTAAAGCAGCTGATCCAAGCCATATACTTATATTTTGCAGGTTATAATTTTTACTTTCGTTAAGATTAGGCTGTTTATCTTTATTTTCTTCCTTTTTGCCTATTTTATTGAAAATTGGAATCAGGAATAGGAGAAAAAATGCAAAAAACACGTAATAAATCTGATTTTCAAATATATATCCCAAAACTCCTAAAATACCAAGTATTCCCCAGAAATAATTGAATTCTGTTTTCATTCTTTTTACCTTCATTTCGTTTATTATATGCAATATTCCATTCATGGATGTTGTTTATTTGCAACATTATGTTATTTATTTAAAACATTATGTTAGATTTTTATAACATTATGTTTGATTGATATAACATGATACTATTTAAATCTTGGGGTCGTTAATTAAATCAAGCTCGTAATTAATTCAAAATTCAATGGGATACAGTTGATTCAATGGGATACAGTTGATTTAAGATACAATTGATCATTGGCTGGCTGGAGAATAATAATCATTAACACGCTTAATGCTCTTTAAAATCTTTAAAACTAATTATGATCCTGTAAAAAATCCAACAGCAGTAGACGATATGCTATAAAATACAAATCATCCTGTAGGGGTGGTGAGAGTATCCGATAATACTTAAAACTGTCCGGGATTTATAGGGGTGTAATACCAAAATCATTCAAAACTTATACTTTAAATAGTAAAAAGAGCCCAATATAAGATAATATGATAAACACGTTTACAAATCAATCAGGAGTTACATAGTCAGTAACGGGGAATAAATAATATGGATACAAAGAACATCTTAACCAAACTAAAACCTATCATAATAGTCCTCCTTATATTTTCTTTAGTATTCCTCCTTCGGGCGGAGGCATCTGGCATCTCGGGAGTGCCAGACCAGATGAAAACTTATTTCCAGGAAGACAGTGGTCTTCCTTACTTTAGTGAAATGGATTCGTACTATAACTACCGTTTAACAAATAATTTTATCAATCACGGTTATATGGGGGATGCCATTGTAAATGGTACAGATTGGGATTTGCATTCCTATTTCCCTCCGGGAAGATCAGCAGAATACCCTCCCCTGCTCATATGGGTCACGGCATTCCTCTACAAGTTAGCTAATTTATTCGGGGACTTCCCATTACTGGTGGTTAGTTTCTGGACATCAGCAATCATAGCCTCACTCTGTGTTATACCAGCTTATTTCTTTATCAAGAGTATAAGCAATGAATATGGTGGTATCGCTGCGGCAGTGCTAGTAGGAGTTTCAACATTCTACTTCTCCCACACCTTTGCAGGTTTCTTTGACACAGACATGTTTGGTATGGTTCTACCACTTCTGGTGATATGGTTCTTCAGCGTAAGTATCACCACAACCAAGAACAGGAAAAAAATGCTTTATGCGGTTTACGCAGGTATTTCAATGCTGTTATTTGCCATAGCATGGTCCGGATGGTGGTACATATTCTACCTGGTGATTGGTGTCGCGATAGTGTACATGCTCGTCTCCAAGTACCTATTCCAGATGGATACCTTCAAATCATGGAAAGGATATTCCAGCAAGAAACAATGGTTACTTGAACAACCAGTACTACTCCCATTACTCATATTTGTGGTTTTAAGTTCAATACTAATGTTCCTTTTCTGGGGAAATTTATTCTCCTCCCAGCTAACCGAACCTTTAAGCGTACTTCAACTCCAATCAGCTACCCAGGGCACAGCATATCCCAATGTATTCATATCAGTAGGTGAGCTGCAGATCCCAAGTGCAGGCACAGTAGTGGCAGATGTGGGTGGAATATTCCCATTTGCCTTCGGAATACTGGGACTACTGATGATCTTCTGGAACCTGAGGATCAAAAAAGACAAGGGGAAAAAAGTTAAAGCCAAAGGAAAAAACAAACCCCCTAAAAAGGATCGAAAACCTAGAAGGGCAAGAAAATCCACAAAAAGTGAAGAAACCAAGGAAACTAAATCTGAACAAAAAGGATTTGGAGGGATGATACCTCCTGAAAAACGGGGTAATTATCTGTATTATGCCATACTTTTCTCAGTATGGTTATTAATCACAGCTTATGCATTTACTAAGGGTGTAAGATTTGTGGAAGCATTCTCTCTCCCCATAGCACTCTGTGCAGGAATTTTCGTGGGATTCCTTGCTGATTACCTGAAAAATCAGATAGAAAAACCAGCATACCAGTATATAGCAATTGCTTTAGTACTGGTACTGGTATGTTACGGTCCAGTAAGCTCGGCCAATGCAATTTCCAACTCAGTAGTGCCTGGAACTGATGATGCAATGGTCAATACACTTACCTGGGTAAAAAACAACACCCCTTCCAATGCAGTGATGACATCCTGGTGGGATTATGGGCACCTGTTTGCTGTGAAGGCAGATAGAGGAGTCACATTTGATGGAGGTTCCCAAAACAATGCACGTGCATACTGGGTTGGTAAAGCTTTATCCACCAATAACGAAGCCCTTTCTGCAGGTATACTCAAGATGTTAGCCTCCAGTGGTGATAATGGTTATATGACTGTGGAAAACTTCACTAATAACACCGGTAAAACTGTTGAAATTATGGATAAAATTCTGGTTGTTGATAAAACGTCAGCCCAGAACATACTGACCTCTCAGTATGGAATGACCACCCAACAGGCACAGAATGTCTTACAGTACACACATCCGGATAATGTCACACAGGATCTATTTGTTACTAGTCTGGACATGGTTGGTAAAGCTGGTTGGTGGTCCTACTTTGGAAACTGGAACTTCACCAGTAATAATTCCACCAACTCCATCTATTCACTGGCACAGGCTAATGCCACCAGTGAAAACAACGCAGCTACCATTCAGGGTGAAAATAATGTAACCGTCGTGATCAATGGTACCAATGTTACTGGCGGTCTGCAGGTGAGTAAAAATAAGATCGCTCCACCTCATCGTATAATCATAGTTACTGATGGTAAAACTGTATCAGATACTGTTGTTAACAACCAGAGTTCATTTTCCATACTGGTGGTTAAGCAGGATAACAACCTGATTACAGTGGTGATGAGCAAGGATCTGGAAGACTCCATGTTCACTCGATTGTTCTTCATGCAGGGAGCTGGATTAACCCACTTTAAACTGGCCCACAAGGAACCTGCTGAAGGAATATCTGAAGTTATGGTGTGGAATGTGAGTTAACTAACCCCATTCCTTCACCTTCTTTATTTTAATTAAAACTTTTTTAAGTGGAAAATTCAATACTAGAATTAATGCAAGTTTTTAAGAGGATTGCAATACAACAGTAGATATAATAAATTTTTAAAATATTGACAGTTTATACTCTTATTTTAAAGTGAGCTTTATGGACATCGAAGACAAGATCCACAAGATCGAAGAGGAGATCACCAAAACTCCCTACAACAAGGCCACATCCCACCACATTGGGAAACTAAAGGCAAAAATCTCGAAGTTAAGGGAAGAATCAATAAAAAGAGGCTCATCCGGCACTAAAGGAAGAGGATTCACTCTTAAAAAGAGTGGAGATTCCACTGTGGTTCTGGTAGGCTTCCCTTCAGTGGGAAAATCAACCATACTCAACCAGCTCACCAATGCGCAGTCCAAAATAGGAGCTTATGAGTTCACGACCCTGGATGTCATCCCCGGAGTTATGGAATACCGTGGAGCTCAAATACAGATATTTGACATTCCCGGTATAATCGCCGGTGCTTCCAAGGGAAAGGGTAGGGGAAGAGAGATCCTCTCTGTAGCTCGTAATGCAGACCTTATAGTAATGGTTCTGGATGTTTTCAACCCGCACCATCAGGAACTGATCATGGATGAACTGATTAACATTGGAATCAGACCTAACCAAACTGCTCCTGATGTTAATGTGAAACGAAGAAAAATAGGTGGAGTTAAAGTAGCGTCCACAGTACCCCTTACTCACATGGACGAGGGAACAATACGCTCCATACTCAATGAGTACGGGGTGCACAGTGCGGATGTACTGATTAGGGAAGATGTTACCATTGATCGTTTCATAGATTCCCTTGATAATAGTATTGTATATGTCCCTCTCTTACTGGTGGTGAACAAAATAGACCTGGCAGATCCATCCTACCTGAATGATCTTCAGCAAAACATGCAGAATGCACTTTACATAGCTGCAGATAAGGGAATGATGATGGAGGAGCTTAAGGAAGAAATTTTTGACCATTTAAAACTTATCAGAATTTATCTTAAGCCTCAGGGTAAGAAAGCTGATCTGGAAGATCCCTTAATTGTGAGGAAGGGATCTACTGTGGAGGATGTGGCTGGTAAGTTGCACCGTGAATTCCTTAAAAACTTCCGTCATGCGAAAGTATGGGGTAATTCCGTGAAATTCCCCGGTCAGAAGGTTGGACTGGATCATGTGATGGAAGATAAGGATGTTTTACGTTTAATTATCAAGAAATAGCTTAATAATCAGAAATAGCTTAATAATCAGAAATAGCTTAATAATCAGAAATAGCTTAATAATCAGAAATAGCTTAATAATCATGACATAACTTTAATCGGGAACATAAACGTATTAATTACTTTATTAATCGCAAGTTATGAGGTGGAAAAAAATGAAACTGGATGATATCATAGTCTCAAAGGGAATAGTAGCTGGATACATGGAAGAACTTTTAGATTACATGGAAATGGATGTTGCCATTGGTGGAGGAGGACCTTCCGGTCTCACCGCAGGATATTATCTGGCTAAGGCAGGATTTAAAGTAGCCTTATTTGAGAAAAAGCTCAGTATGGGTGGTGGAATGTGGGGTGGAGGTATGATGTTCAACAAGATCGTGGTCCAGGAAGAAGGAAAACGTATCCTTGATGAAATGGGCATCCGCAGCCAGGAATATCAGGAAGGATACTATCTGGCAGATTCCGTAGAATCAGCTTCCACTATCTGTTCCAAAGCCTGTCAGGCTGGACTCAAAGTCTTCAACCTCATGGAAATCGAAGATGTGATGATCAAGGAGAAAGGTGTGGAAGGACTGGTAATCAACTGGAGCCCTGTGGAAATGGCAGGACTACATGTGGATCCCATCACCATCGGAGCCAGGGCAGTGATAGATGCCACAGGACACCCCTGTGAAGTGGTAAAGGTTCTGGAGAGAAAAATGGAAGCCCCCCTTAAAACTGAAACTGGTAAAATAATGGGAGAAAAATCCATGTGGGCAGATGTAGCCGAACAGAGGATAATGGGCAATGTTACTGAAGTGTACCCTGGAATGTACGTCACAGGAATGGCAGCCAATGCAGTGCATGGTTCACCTCGTATGGGGCCTATATTTGGTGGTATGCTCTTATCTGGGGAAAAAGTAGCGGAAATCTTGATTGAAAAACTGAAATGAGTAACTGTAATGGTTACTCAATGAATAATTTACTGACAATGTGTTTAAAATGATTATACTCCTTACTGGAACCCCTGGAACCGGTAAAACTACAATTTCCCATTTGCTGGCAGAAAAGTTAGGTTGCCAGCTGGTGGATATCAACCATCTGGTTGAAGAGAAACATCTATACACTGGTTTAGACCCAGAAAAAGACTACAAGATCGTTGACATGGATGCTTTGGAAAGAGAGCTTTTTCGGATCGTAGGTTCGGAAAATATAGTTGATCCTAAAAAGGATTCCATCAAGGATTCTAATAAATCTTCCATCAAGGATTCTATTAAAGCTTCCATTAAAACTTCCATCAAGGATTCCATTAAAGCTTCCGCTAAGGATTCTCATAATGATTCTAGTAAAGATCTCACTATAAATTCCACTAAAAATTCTTGTATAATAATTGAAGGCCACCTCTCACATTATTTTCCTCGGGCTGATCTGGTGGTTGTTTTCAGGACTGAACCTACTACTCTCTCAGAAAGACTCAGGAAAAGAGGATGGAAGGAAACTAAAATCCGTGAAAACCTGGAAGCAGAGGCCCTTGATATTTGCACATGGGAAGCCCATGAAATACATCAAGAGAAAGTAAACGAAGTTGAAACCACCAAGATAACTCCTGAAGAAGTAATTGATGTTCTTTTAAATGTTATTTATGGTAAAAAATCATTCCCTGCGGGTAAAATTGATTTTTCTGGATATTTAGGGGGATAATGCACTTAAGAGTCCCAAAAAATAGGATTACCTCCTACAGGGAAAGCTTTTTAAGGGGTAAAAAGATAAACTAATACATTATTCTTAAGTACAGTTTCAGGTTTTTGGGAATCAACCCCTAAAATTCACACTCTCTGAAAACTTAAGATCTCCGTATTCTAGCATTTCTAATGTTTCACAAGGGGCATATACTTTGAGAAGGGGAAGAAGACCGCGATGGATGATAAAAATAGCTTCAGAACGTATGGAAATCCTTTTCCAGCGTGCTGAAGAGGAATTTGCTCTTCACCCCGAACGTTCCAATAGATACGTGGAAATGTCTCGAAAAATAGCCACCAAATACAACCTGAAAATGCCATCCTCATGGAGGGGACGGTTCTGCAGGAACTGTAATCACTTCCTGAAACCTGGTTTTAACTCTCAGGTTCGCCTGAAAGATTCAATGGTAAACATAAAGTGCATGGAATGTGGAGAAATCATGAGAAAGCCTTATATAAAAGAAAAAAAGGCAAAACGGAGGAATAAAATTGAATCCCGCACATTCCAAGAAGGAACTGATGCATAGATCCCTTTCAACCATCACCTTAAACATAGGCAAATCAGGTGTTAACCCTGGTGTTATGGATGAAATAAATCGCCAGCTTAAAGAAAGAGAAGTGGTGAAGCTCAGATTTTCCAAGGGTATATCCCCTGAGAAAGAAAACTATATTACCCACATCATCGAAAAATCAAATGCTAAACTCATTGATTTTAGAGGTAACGTTGCAGTAATCTTCAAAAAAAAGAGATAATTAGGAGGATAATATGACTACAATTTACGATGTACCTGCTGACTCGCTCATTAGTGAAGTCGCCAAGGACTTAAGTGAAAACAAAAAGATAACCCCCCCAGAATGGACTCCATTCGTTAAAACAGGGGTTCACAAAGAAAGAAGACCAGAAAACCCAGATTGGTGGTACGTACGATGTGCATCCCTACTTCGCAGGGTTTACATGGATGGTCCAGTGGGAATAAACAGTCTCAGAACCTACTATGGTGGTAAAAAGGACAGAGGTACCAGCCCTGAAAAATTCCAACGAGGCAGTGGTTCAGTAACTCGAACTGCCCTTCAACAGTTAGAAGAAGCAGGTTTTGTTGAAAAACGAGAAGATGGTCGTGTGGTTACTCCTGCTGGAAGATCTTTCATGGATAAAGCATCCTTCGAGTTAAAAAAGGATATTCCAGAACTGGCTAAATATTGAATAGAATAATTAAGTTGAATAAAATTATTGGCATACTTTAATCGGATAGGGAGGTATTAGATGAGCGATATTGAGGAAATTAGGCGTAGGAGAATGCAAGAACTGCAACAGCAGGCAAATCAACAGGCTCAACAGCAAGCTCCAGATGCCCAATCCCAGGAACAGATGCGTAGGGAGTTGGAGGCTCAAAAGAGACAAGCTATGATGCAGATACTCACCCCTGAAGCGCGCAGTCGCCTGGCTAACCTCCGCCTCACCAAACCTGAGTTCGTGGATCAAATCGAACTTCAGCTTATCCAACTTGCCCAAATGGGCAGGGTATCGTCAAAAATCACTGATGAGCAGCTTAAGGAATTACTCCGTAAGTTAGCTGGTCAAAAAAGAGAAATTAATATCACCTGGAAATGAAAGCCGCAGTACTCTACAGTGGAGGTAAAGACAGCTCATTAATGGCAGTCATACTAAAACGTTTAGGATACGAGGTGGAACTTTTAACAGCCAATTTCGGTGTTTTCCCTTCTTGGAAATCAGCAGCAAACTCTGCATCGTGTTTAGGATTCAAGCACAGGATCCTTGATGCAAAATCCACCCTCCTGGAAGGAGCGGTGAGCATGATCCTGAAGGATGGTTTTCCCAATAATGGAATTAACCACCTGCACCGGGAAGTTCTGAGATTGGCTGCAGAAAACTATTCCTTAGTGGCCGATGGCACCAGAAGAGATGATCGGGTGCCTAAACTAAATTCAGCGGAAATACAAAGTTTTGAAGATTCTAATAATGTTCAGTACTTGAACCTTGCAGGATGGGGTCATAAGACCATAAATCAGCTGTCAGAACAATTTTTCAGCGTGGTGAAAGAACCCACCAGTATGGAAAATAACTCTGATTATGAGATTGAAATAAGATATCTCATAACCAGAGATGAAGGCGAAGACACAGCTTGTAAGTTATTTCCCCCACACATACAATCAAGAGTAATAGGATGGAGAGAATATGAGCAGAAATAGACCATTAGCCAAAAAATTAAGATTGGCAAAAGCAGGCAAGCAGAACAGGCGGGTGCCTCTATGGGTTATGATGAAGACTAACCGTAAGGTCAGGACTCACCCTAAAATGAGACACTGGAGAAGAAGCAGTCTAAAGATATAAATCTTAATATAGGAGTGAACAGAGATGGAAAGAGTTTACGTTATACCCCTTAGGGATGCCAAAACAGCTCCCCGTACCAAAAGGTCACCTAAAGCAACCCGTGTAGTAAGGGAGTTCATCCAGAAACACATGAAATCCGACGATGTCAAAATGGACGAATCGGTAAATGAAAAAATATGGGAAAGGGGAATTCAGAAAATACCCCCTAAGATCAAGGTTAAGGCAACCAAAGATGAAGATGGTTCCGTACTGGTCACCCTGGCACAGTAGGTGATCTCCTATGATTAGGAGAGTTAATCTGGCAGGCAATCCCAACCTGGGTGTTTCAATTGCAGCCACTGATAAAGTGGCTCTAGCACCACCTAACCTGGGAGAAAAAATGGTGGGAGTGGTTGAAGAAGCCCTTCAGGTCCCTGTAATAAAAACCCCCATCAGTGGAAGTAGCCTTGCCGGTGCCCTGGCAGTAGGAAACTCCAGGGGGTTCCTGGTATCCAAATATGCCTTTAACACCGAAGTAAATGCCATTAAAGAATTTGGGTTAGAAGTGGAGCGGATACCTGACCGACTCACTGCAGTGGGTAACATCATCCTGGCCAACGATCACGGAGCCATGGTAAATCCATTACTATCTGATAAAGCAGTGGATGTGGTCTGTGAGACCCTGGATGTGGAAGTGGTCCGAGGCAGTATAGCTAATTTCAAGATCACCGGTTCAGTAGCTGTTGCTACCAACAAAGGAGTAATGGTTCACCCACAAGCAACATCAGATGAATTAGATTTCCTGGAAAAAACCATGAAGGTTCCTGTAGATGTGGGAACCGTGAACCAGGGAACAAAACTGGTGGGCGCAGGTGCAGTGGCCAACTCCAATGGAGTGCTGGTGGGCGAAAAAACTACTGGTCCTGAAATGGCTAGAATAGAAGAATCATTAGGTTTTCTTGAGGAATTATTATGAAGACAAAAATATTTAGAGTTCAAGGTAAGTTCGTCATGGGCGACAGATTCAAACCTTTCACCAAGGAACTGAAAGCTACTGGTGAAAACGACATTAAAGAAAAGATATACTCTGAATTTGGTAGCAAACATCACATTGTGCGCAATCAAATACACATAGAAAAGATAGAGGAAATTTCCGCTGAAGAAGTTCAGGATACCCTGATTAAAGCACTGATTTCGGAGTGAACAACATGGAAGACCGACAAAGGCTAGAGGAGATTATAAACGAACTCAACGCCTACAAGGCACAGGCTGACATGCTGAACCAGCAAGTGGAAACCCTTAATGCCACTATATCCGACATGACCATAGCCCAGGAAACCCTGGAAGCTATTAAAGGGAAAAAGTCACCTGAAACCCTGGTACCAATTGGTGCGGGTTCATTTCTAATCACTGAAATCAAGAACACTGAAGAAGTGATTGTTGGTCTCGGATCCGGTGCTGCGGTTAAGAAAAATATTGACGATGCTAAGATGAGCATTGAAGAGCAGAAAAAAGAGCTGGATAACATCATGCAGAAGATGATGTCTGATCTTACCAAGATCAGCCAGATCATCACTCAGAAAAGCCCTGAAGCTGAGGCGCTCATCCAGAAGATTGAAGGTAACACACAAGGGTAAGTTTTACCCTAATTTTTCTTTCTAATTTCAAAATTTCTTATCAATCTCACAAATTTATTTCAAAATTCCTACTCTCCACATTTAATCTTTAACAGTAGCATCACCTTAAGGAGTGAATCTTTTGTTTGAATCTCTGAAAAAGAAGTTTTCCGGAACCATTGGAAAGATCTCTGATCAAGTATCCTCTGAAGAGGAAGAAGCAGCTAAAGAAAAAGAAGAAAAGGCAAAAGCTGCTTTAACTGGAGATCAGTTAACTGAAGATAAGGCTATTGAAAAAACTGAAACTTCTTCCAGTGAAACGCCTGGTGATACAGACGTTAAAAAAGAACTTGAAACTGAAACTGTCTCTTCAGGGAAAGATCAAAAAGTTAAAGATAAAGCAGATAAAACTTCAGGTCAAGACGAATCAGATGAGGAGTCTCCCAAAGGAGAAGATGGAGAAAAAAAATCTCGTTTTTCATTTTTCCGCAGAAAATCCGATTCTAAAGATGAAGATTCCAAGAAAACGAGCGAAGATGAAATTAGCAAAGATAAAATTGATTCCAAGCTAAAAACCGCTGATTTTTCTGAAACAACCGATTCTACTGGATCTGCTACAGATTCTGTGATAGATGCAATTGATTCTGGAAAATCAACTGATTTTGAAAAAGAGAAGGAAACATCTGGAAAGGATGAAGATGAACCTTCTGGTTTATTCACCTTTGCCACCCATAAAACCATATCTGAAAAAGATATTGATGATATTCTTTTTGAACTGGAATTAGCCCTTTTAGAAGGTGACGTTGCAATGGAAGTGGCTGAACAAATCGTTAAATCTGTCAAGGAAGATCTGGTGGGTCGTAAGATCAAAAGACGAAGTGACGTGGCCAAATTCACACGTGAAGCACTTAAAAAGGCAATATCTGATATACTGGTGGTTGATGGTCCCAACTTGGAGGAACTGGTTCAAAATGCCAAAAAAACAGGTGAACCCCTCAAAATAATGTTTGTAGGGGTTAATGGAACTGGTAAGACCACTACCATTTCTAAAATTGCAGATCATTACGTTAAAGAAGGTTATTCTCCAGTTATTGCTGCTTCTGACACTTTCCGTGCAGGAGCCATTGAACAAATATCTTACCATGCTGAAAAAGTGGGTGTTAAGATCATCCGACACCAGAAAGGTGCAGATCCCGCAGCAGTGGCCTATGATGCAGTGGAACACGCAAGGGCCAAAAAGAAAGAACTGGTCCTCATAGACACTGCTGGGCGAATGCAAACTAACGTAAACCTCATGGATGAAATGAAAAAGATCCAGAGGGTGGTAAAACCTGATCTGGCCATATTTGTGGGTGACGCGCTCACTGGTAACGATGCAGTGGAACAGGCCCGTAAATTTGATGATGCAGTTGGAGTGGATGGGATCATACTAACCAAGGCCGATGCCGATGCTAAAGGCGGAGCAGCACTATCAATTGGGCATGTAATAAATAAACCCATACTGTTTTTAGGTGTTGGCCAGGGTTACGGGGATATTATGGAGTTCCACCCTGACTGGATGGTAGAACAGGTTTTAGGGGATTAATACTTAAATTAATCCAACATAAACTAGTTTAATTAAAATTAAGCCTATTTTTTACTTATTTTTCCTATTTTTTACTTACTTCTTAGATTATTTTTTACCACCATAGATTATTTTTTACCACCATATACTCCGAACATGTAATATTTCCACACCACATCCACTTCACAGAATCCTGTCTCTTCCAACCATTGGACATGACTGCGTAGAGGTGAGGGGAAATCTTCTTCTCTGTGTTTGGGTAGCCAAATCGTGTCTATTTCTTCGGGTGAGTGACTCTCTAACATGAACTCCACCCACTTATCCATATAAACCTGGTTAAGGTGAGGATTGGATCCCAACACGTTATCTGCATTGTAAAAAACTCCGCCCTCTTTAAGGAACTCATTTATTCTACAGTAGAACGATTTTTTCTCTCCTTCTGATGGCAGGTGGTGAAGTGCCAGGGAGGATATAACTGCATCATATTCCCCTTTAAACTCAAGTTCCCTGAAATCAACTATTTTAAATTCAATATCACTGTAATGTGCAAGTTTAGATTTTGCTATTTGGATCATGTTCTCTGCCATATCTACACAAGTGATCTGTGCATTGGGAAAATGTTCTTTCACCTTTTTAGATATATTCCCTGTACCACAACCCAGATCAAGGACCTTAATTTTTTCTTTATCGTGAAAAGGAAGTGCTAATATTAAAGATTCAACCATATCATCATAGGAAGGAATTAATGTCCTTATAAGTTCGTCAAATACCTTTGCTTCTTTTTCGAAGTGATCTTTCACCTGTTTCATTTCATCACCAGATCATTCACATATAAATTGTAGGGAATTCTTTCTTATTGTCCATATAGAATTTTAGAGTTGAGAGTACATATACTCATATAAACATTATTCGGATAACACATTACTCGGTAGTGTTATCTGGATTGAAATAAAGCTCATCGAACATAAGAAAAATAATTTGGTGGAAACTATGTCCAAAACAGGGAATAAGATTTCTGCTGGTGCTAAAGTTATTTGTAAGAATAAAGGTGCAGTTTTAGGGGCTGTTATAAAGTATCGGGATAAAAATTGTGTATTAACTGTACATCACCTTTTAAAAGTAGGTGGATGTGGATTAGGTGACATGGTAAAAGTGGCAGGATGGTCAGGTAAGGTTATAAAGATAATTATTGATCTTGATCTGGCTATTATTGAAGTTATGGCACCTGAACCTGAATTTGAATTTTCTCAAATAAAAAAACCAGAGATTGGATCAGCATATGCCCTTAATGGTCCCCAAAAGAACCCCTGCCAGATTATGACTATAGGGCGGACATACCATTATCTTTCATTTCCTTTCAGCACGATTCCACTTCCAGGAGATAGTGGTTCACCAATAATTCAGAATGGAACTGTGGTGGGAATACTAGCATCGGTTTTTTACACCAATGCCAATGCTATTGCAGTGTCCCTGGAGCGTTTTTACAAAGAAGAGGTTAATGATGAGTTAACATGGTGATTTAAATATTTCTATTATTTCTTAATTTTCCGGGGCATCTAATATCTGTCATCTTTTTAAGTTCTGGATCCTAATTTTATAACAAATTTCCATTAAAATAATTTTCATTTATCATGAGGAGAAACTATCAATGTTAGGCGAAAAAGAACTCATAAAACTATTCCCGGAATTTGCGGAACTGGTGCAACCTTCTGGCATAGACCTCAAGGTGGACCAGGTTTACCAGCAAAAAGGACCAGGATCTTTAATTGACAACGAGAAGAACCTTCCTGAACTGGAAAAACTGGAACCTCCACTTTACACCCTTCAGCCCAAGACAGCTTACAGTGTAACCATCGATGGGAAGATAAAAATTCCCAAAGGATACTCAATGCTTTATCTACCCAGGTCCACACTCCTGCGTTCTTTCATAAGCATCCACACTGCCGTGGGAGACCCTGGTTTTTATGGTACACTCCAGTTTCTACTGGTGAACCAGGGAGAATTCCCCTTCACACTTAAACGTGGTGAAAGAATTGCCCAGGGTGTTGTTTTCCCGGTGGAAGGTTCTGGAGAATATAATGGCAGTTACCAGGAAAAAGAAGAATAAATAATGCATAAATAGGGTAAAATGTGATTTAAACATTTTAAATTACCCTCTTCCTCTTTTTACAATTTATAATGCATTATCCAGTTTATCCACGGCTTCTGGGTTTGCAAGTGTACTTATATCACCCACATTTTCTCCTTTAACCTTTGCTTTAATCACCCGGCGCATGATCTTCCCAGAACGGGTCTTGGGCAAGTCATCGACGAAGTTAACGCAGGCAGGGCTAGCCACAGGACCAATTTCCTCACGTACATGTTCCCTGAGAAGGTGTTTCATACGTGGACTTGGTTTAAACCCTTCTTTTAAAGTGATGAAACTGCATATTTCCTCACCCTTAACCGGGTCTGGTTTTCCCACCACTGCAGCTTCAGCCACAGCATCATAGCTTACCAGGGCAGATTCAACCTCAGCAGTGCTTATGCGGTGCCCGGCAACATTCAAAACATCATCCTCCCTACCCTGTATCCAGAAATACCCCTTTTCATCAATACGGGCCACATCCCCACTGAGATACATACCTGGGAATCTACTCCAGTAAGCATCCACGTAGCGTTCAGGGTCCTGGTATAATGTACGGAACATTGCAGGCCAGGGAGTTTTAATCACCAGATGGCCTCCACCTTCGATTACTGATTTCCCATCATCATCCACTACATCTGCTTCTACTGTGGGGAATGGTTTAACTGCTGACCCTGGCTTAAGTGATGTGATGGGTAATGGTGTTATGAGGTGCATTCCCGTTTCAGTCTGCCACCAGGTGTCCATAATTGGGCACTGACGGTTACCAATATGTTTATGGTACCACATCCATGCTTCGGGGTTTATGGGTTCACCCACACTCCCTAAAAGTCTTAAAGAGGAGAGGTCATGTTTTTGGGGCCATTTTTCCCCGTGTTTCATGAACATTCGGATGGTGGTGGGAGCAGTGTAAAATGCGCTCACCCCGTACTCCTCGATGATCTGCCACAAGCGGTCTGGTTCAGGATAATCAGGAGCACCCTCGTACATTACAGAAGTAGCACCCATAAGAAGAGGTGCGTAGACAATGTAACTGTGGCCGGTTATCCAGCCAATATCTGCGGCACACCACCATATGTCCTCATCTTTAAGGTCAAATACCATCTTGAGTGTGGTGTAAATACCAACAGCATAACCTCCATGAACATGAACAACTCCTTTGGGTTTTCCAGTGGTCCCGGAGGTGTATAAAATAAATAGGGGGTCTTCTGAATCCATTACCTCTGTGAGGCATTCCCTTTCCTGGTTTTTGATGATTTCATCCCACCATAAATCTCGACCATTTTTCATCTGAACCTGGCAGTCAGCATGGCGCACCACTATTAGTTTTTTCAGGGAGGGAATATCATTTAAAACCTTATCCACATTTTCCTTGAGGGGTATAACCTTTCCTCTGCGGTAAAATCCATCCACAGTTATTGCAACTTTCACTTTGGCATCGTTAGCTCGTTCTTTGAATGCTTTGGCCCAGAACCCTGAGAAAACCACACTGTGCACTGCTCCGATCTTGGCACAGGCCAGCATGGCAATGGGTAACTCCAGTATCATAGGCAAGTAAATTGCTACACGATCCCCTCGACCAACACCCAGACCTCGCAGTGCATTGGCCATCTGGTTAACCCTTATGTAAAGATCCTGGTAGGTCATCTTCTTAACCTGGCCCAATTCACCTTCCCATATGTAGGCCACCTTATTTTTACGCCAGGATTTCACATGCCGGTCCAGGGCATTATGGGTGATGTTAAATTTCCCACCACAGAACCACTCTGCATGGGGTACATCCCATTTTAAGACATCCTGATATGGCTGAAACCATTCTAACTCCCTGGCAAGCTCGTCCCAGAACCACTCAGGATCATCAAGAGCCCGCTTGAGTAGTTCATCATAATCTTTAATCCCGTAACGTTTCATCCATCTCTGGATGTTGCTATTTTTTATTAAATCTTTTCCTGGTGGGAATAGTCTGTTCTCATGAAGCAGGGCATCTAATTCACTGGAAATATTAACCCCTCCTGTAAACCCCTTATTCAGTTGGATGTAACGAAGTTGCTATTTTTATTTAATTATGTTTTATCAGTGTCATAAATTTTTTTCATAAGTTAATTCATAATGAATGATTCGCACACCTATTCATGGGTATGATCCTAAGCCCATCATTTAATTATACTAAGAAGCGTCATAGTTTAATCATGCAAACTGCGGCCCAGATTAAATTGGCAGATGCACTGGTTAAGATACTGGAAAAAGAGGAAATTAAATACATATTTGGTTATCCTGGGGAGCAAATTCTCCCTTTTTACCAGGCACTCCAAAAATCTTCCATAAAACATGTTTTGATGCGTCATGAACAGGGAGCAGCACATGCTGCTGATGGATATGCAAGAGCATCATCCCAATTAGGAGTTTGTGTGGCAACTGCGGGACCTGGGGCATTAAACATGGTAATGGGTGTAGCCACAGCATACAAGGACTCAGTTCCCTTACTGGTTATCACTGGGGATGTTTCATCCCAGTTTAAGGGTGAAAATGTCTTTCAGGACGTAGATATTAACGCTGTTTTTCGTCCCATCACCCTCCAGAGCCATCTTATAGATGACCCTGAAAAGGGAATTAATATTCTCTTAAAGGCAATTTCAACTCTGAAAAAGGGTAAAACTGGTCCTATTCATCTTAATTTTCCGAAAGACATTCTCCAGAAAGAAATTGATCCGGTTTTACTGGAGCGGGGGATGGACTTAAAACCTGAAACTGATTCCATTAATTCTATTATTGATGGTATTAATTCGGAAAATGATGGGATTAAATCTGCAAATGGTGTAAATGAAATAAAACAGGTTAAAAAACTGATTGAAAAATCTCAAAAACCATTGATCTTAGCTGGAGCAGGAGTGCTCTGGTCTCATGCAACTTCAGATCTTCAGAATTTTGCGGAAAAACGCCAGGTACCTGTAGTAACTACTTACCATGCTAGGGGAGTCCTAAGTGAGGATCATCCCCTTTCTTTAGGGCTCATTGGTCTGCGAGGAACAGAAGCCGCCAACTTCGCCGGGGAAAACGCAGACCTTATACTGGCACTGGGATGCAGATTATCCGAAAGAACCCGGAAAGGACTGGGTAAAGGGCCAGTTATCCAGGTGAACATGGATGAATCAGTTTTAAGGGGAGATATTAACATCAGGGGAGATGTTCAAGAGTTTCTGGATGAAATCAAAAAAATAACCCCTGAAAAAACGGATAAGTGGCTAAAAGAACTCCAAAACTATGATAAAACTCATGAGGTATGCACCGACTTTGAAGAAACACCCTTAAAACCACAAAGAGCCATTAAAGAAATATTGGAGGCGATGGATGATTCCATCCTGGTTAACGATGCTGGAAGCCACACCACATGGGTTAATCTACTCATGAAAGCAAGAGAACCCTCTTCACTAATTTTTTCAGGCGGCTTCGGTCCTATGGGATATGGGGTCCCTGCAGCAGTGGGTGTAAGCCTGGCAAGACCCTCCAAGAATGTGGTAGTAGTGGTGGGAGACGGAGGGTTCCAGATGAACAGTCAGGAACTGGCAACCATAGCTGGAATGGATCTGCCCATTACCATTTGCCTTTTGAACAACCAGTCTTTAGGTATCATCCGCCAGTGGCAGGAGCTGTATTATGATGGATCGTTCCAAGTGGAACTGGATAATCCTGATTTTGTGAAACTGGCCAACGCATACCATATAAAGGCCAGTATGATAGATTCTCCACGTGATGTTTTTGCTGCTGTACAGGAGGCAGTAAAACTTAATAAACCAGTACTTATAGAGATAATAGTTGATGAAAATGAAGACATTCCCCTCCCTTGATGAATTCTTGAATATCTTACCTTTTCAGGTGATAAGATGAAAGTATTACTTATTAACCCACCTTATTTCAATTCTAAGTATAAATTTATAGGATTAGTTGCACCTCCTTTAGGTATTGCTTATATGGCTGCGGTATTGGAGGAAAATGCTATTGATGTGAAGATAATTGATGCAGCAGCCCTTGAAATGAGCTGGGAAACCCTGGAGACGGAAATCAAAACAATATCTCCCGATCTTGTTGCAATCACTGCCCTAACTCCTACTATTGATAAAGCACTGCAAACAGCGGAACTTGCCAAAAAAACATGTCCCCAGGCTACAGTGGTTATGGGGGGATACCACCCTACCTTCAACCACCAAGAAATGCTGGAGAAGGATTATGTTGATATTGTGGTCATGGGTGAAGGGGAGTACACCCTCCTGGACCTGGTGGAAACCCTGGATGAAGGTGGAGATCTTAAAAATGTGTTGGGAATTGCCTATGAAGGTGGAGTGAACCCTCCAAGGCCTCTTATTGAGGATCTGGATGAATTACCCTTCCCTGCAAGACATCTACTGCCCATGGATTCTTATAAGATCCTGAACATGAAACTGCACACCGCAACCCTGATATCTGGTCGGGGATGTCCTATGCAGTGCTCGTTCTGTGCCTCTGCTGCCCTACACGGGCGTAAACTAAGAATGAGATCACCGAAAAACGTGGTGGATGAAATGGAACACCTCATCAATGACCATGATTCAGGCATGATAGCTTTCATGGATGATACATTCACCCTGAAACCCAGTGTGGTGGAAGAAATCTGTGATGAGATCATGAGACGGGATATTGATGTTTACTGGGGATGCACTGCCAGAGCAGATACCTTATCTGAAAAATTACTCCGTAAAATGAGTGATTCTGGTTGTATAACCATGTTCCTGGGAGTTGAATCTGCTGATCAGCAACAACTGGACCGGGTTAATAAACAGTTGACCATTGAAAAGATACGCCAGGCATTCAAACTATCCCGTGAAAATGACATCCGAACCATAGCCTCGGTGGTCCTGGGAATGCCCGGGGACACCAAGGAGAGCATTGAAAGGACCATTAAATTTGTTAGAGAATTAAATCCATCATATGCTCTATTTTCACTGGCAACACCCTACCCTGGAACCAGGTTTTACCAGGAAGCAGTGCAGGATAACTTGATTAAGGTGAAGGATTGGTCCAAGTACACCTTACTTTCCCCTGTGCTGGAAACTGTTGATTGCTCCTTAGATGAGCTTAAAACTATGCAAAAAAAAGCCTTCAGGCAGTTTTATCTACGACCAATTTATCTCATGAAACAGGTTCGTATGGACGGCCCTATCCTCCTGAAGACAGTGGCAGCTATGATAAAAGAAGTTTAAACAAATAATAAAAGTTTAAACTTATTATCATAATTGTGAAAGTTTAAATTAGCCATAATTTAAATTAGCTGTAATATTTATATAGAAGTTCGGTGAATCATAAGTTTAGATAATTATATTCCAATTTTAATATTTTTAACCATTACACCCTTTTCAAATAATGTTACCATATTTAGGCATGTTCTATCTGGAATAAGCCAAATTCTTAAATTGAATAAATCACTCTTAATTTATTAGAGAGTGTAATTTGACATTTTACTCATTAAAAAGCTATTGTTTTTAACATTCACCTGTCCCCTTAATTAATTCCCGTTAAGGGGAGGATATTTTCAAGAAGAGATCAATTATTCTCTTCCTTTTAAGATCCTCCTGTTGCGAAGATTTTAATTTAAGGATTTTATCACTGGGTACATCAGTTATTGCCCTCAAAGCAGTAATTACCCTATCAAATGAGTAATTGCATTAATTGAAGTAGTAGTTACCTTGTTAATGTGTAATTGCATTAATTGAAGTAGTAGTTACCTTGTTAATGTGTAATTGCATTAATTGAAGTAGTAGTTACCTTATCTGTGTAATTGCCTTAATTAGAGTAGTAATTACCATATTGTTACCCATAACCCTGGAATATAATTCAATTAAATAAAATAATTGGAGTATGATGAGTTGATGAAAAACCAAAAAATTTCTGAAAATGATAAAATGAAAGTTACATTCATAAATCCACCTCAAACCAATTCTAAATATAAATTTATTGGAGTTGTGGCTCCACCATTGGGAATATCTTACATGGCAGCGGTTTTAGAAGAAAATGGTTATGATGTGAATATCATTGATGCTTCTGCTCTGGAAATGACATGGGATGATCTGGAAGAATCGTTAAAAGAATGTTCCCCCACTGTGGTGGCCATCACTGCCCTCACACCAACCATCCAGCAGGCCAATAAAACTGCTCAGGTAGTGAAAAAGATCTCCCCTGAGACCACGGTGGTTATGGGAGGATACCATCCCACCTTCAACTACCAGGAGGTCTTGAAAACTGATTATGTGGATGTGGTGGTAATGGGTGAAGGGGAATACACCATGCTGGAACTGGTGCAGACCCTGGAAAAAGGAGGAGACTTATCCCAGGTCAGAGGAATAGCATTGGAAGGTCAGGTGAACCCTCCAAGACCCCTTATAACTGATATGGATTCATTACCCTTTCCGGCCAGACATTTACTCCCTATGGATCATTACAAGATGCTTAACATGAAAACTGGTATGGCTACCATGATCACCAGTCGTGGTTGTCCAATGCAGTGTTCATTCTGTGCATCTGCCGCCCTGCACGGGCCTAAACTACGACTGCGCTCACCAGAAAATGTTGTGGATGAAATGGAGCACCTGGTACGTGATCACGACGTGGGGATCATCGCCTTCATGGATGATACTTTCACCCTGAATCACCGCATGGTGGAGGCAATCTGTGATGAAATACACAAAAGAGAACTTGAAGTATTCTGGGGATGCACAGCACGTGTGGATACTTTATCTGATGATTTACTGGAGAAGATGAGGGAAGCCGGTTGCATAACCCTCTTTATGGGAGTGGAATCTGCAGATCAGCAGATGTTAGATTCCACCAATAAGAACATAACCGTTGAAAAAGTACGCCATGCCTTCCAGTTATCCAAAAAGCATAAAATCCGAACCATAGCATCTGTGGTTCTGGGAATGCCCGGAGATACCAAAGAAAGCATTAAAAGGACAGTTAGCTTTGTGAGGGAGCTGAACCCTTCCTACGCAGTTTTCAGCCTGGCCACACCCTACCCTGGGACTAAATTCTACAAAGAAGCATTTGAAAAGAACCTTATAAAAGTGAAGGATTGGTCCAAATACACCCTGATCTCACCGGTCCTAGATACTGTGGATTGTTCCCTGGAAGAACTCCGGAAGTTGCAGTACAAGGCTTTCCGGAACTTCTATCTCCGGCCGGGTTACTTACTCAGACAGGCATGGATGGATGGGCCAATACTCATCAAGACTGTTGCTGGGGTTATAAGAGAAGTTATTTAACCTTTAGTTCTTTTTTAACCTTCCCCCTTTTTTATTTAACCCATTTCAATCTTTTATAAATAGTTTTTAAATTTTTTAGTAAATGTCATTAAATAGATATTATTTGAGTAATTATCATTGTAAAAATATCATTTTTAACTAAAATTAACCTTTTTCAGGTATATTAATCTTTATTTGGGTAAAATATCGCAAAATAAGCTGTTTTAGTAGAATAAGCTGTTTTAGTAGAATAAACTGTTTTAGTAGAATAAGCTGAGCTAGTAAAATAAGCTGATTTAAAGAAAAATAAAAAAAATAAAGTAAGGATTGATGTTTGTTTTCAATCGATTTTTATGAATTACTGTGACAGGTAAGTGTCTGCCACAGCAGCCACGCCTTCTCCAATTTCAACATCAAGTCCCAGTCCCTGCATGGTCATTTCCAGGGCAGCAATGGTGCTGATTATTTCGCGGTGGGTTATGTTACCCATATGGCCAATACGGAATACGTTACCTTTAAGGTGGTCCTGACCTCCGGCCAGTTCAATCCTGTAGCGTTCTCTCATGGTGCCACGAAGTTCCTTGTCGGTTATTCCTTCTGGCATCTTGATTGAGGTTACGGTGGTACTGGCAACTTCTTTCTGGGCGAATAATTCAAGTCCCAGGGCAGTAACACCATTTCTGGTGGCTTCAGCTGCGAGTTTATGTCTTTTAACTCTGTTTTCCAGACCTTCCTCCATGATCACCTTTAGAGCTTCCTGCATGGCATAGATCAATGATACTGCAGGAGTATAAGGTGTTTCAGGGGGTGTTGCTGCTCCGCTCTTCCTGTACTTTTTCATGTTAAGGTAGTAAGTCTGATTATCAGTTTTATCCACCACATCCCATGCATCATCACTGAAGGTTACTGCAGCAATACCTGGAGGTGCAGCCAGGCACTTCTGGGATCCAGTGACACAGATATCGATTCCATATCCATCCACGAATACATCATCCCCACCTAGGGATGATACGGTGTCCACAATGTACAGGGCATCGTAGTCCTGCATTATTTTACCCACTTCATCTATGGGATTGGCTACACCGGTGGATGTTTCGTTGTGCACTATAGTCACTGCTTTAATATCTTCTTCCTCTTCCAGGATGTAACGCACATCATCAGGGTTCACGCCGTGTCCCCATTCCACTTCCAGTTGCACTGGAATACCTTTGTGGGTTTCGGTGATCTGCATAAATCTCTGTCCGAATTTTCCGCCAACGATGTTTAAGACACGGTCGCCCTTGCTGATGGTGTTGGCCAGGGCGGCCTCCATGGCTGCGGTTCCGGAGCCAGTGATAAGGTAAGATTGATTTTCAGTCTGGAATACTTCAGACATCATCTGGTTAGTTTCAGTGAGTATTTCACCGAAAAGGGCGCTTCTGTGGTTAACAATGTTTTCTGACATGGCCTTCAGGACCCTGGGTGCCACACGGGTGGGTCCGGGAATCATCAGTAAAGTTTCATCCATCTTGTTCAACTCCAATTTAAAAATATCCTCCAAACTTTATTATGTATATACTAATGATATACCTTATGTATGGAACTGACCCTATGGATGCAATGGTACGGACTCATCCTGGAAGACTTCGGCTTCAAAAAAGAGGATGATGAACTCTCTGCAGAAATATTGAATAATATAATAGATGATTATGGAGTCATCACACCACAAGACATTGATATTAAGGGTAAAGTCATTGTTTTCGGAGCTGGTCCTTCTTTAAAGCCCAACCTGGCTGATTTGAAGCACGTGGATCTGGATGAATTCACCCTCATAGCTGCGGATGGGGCAACCACGGCCCTTTTAGAGGAAGGTATAATGCCAGATATTATCTGCACGGACCTGGATGGGCGAATGAGCGATATAATAACTGCTAACCAGAAAGGTTCGCTGGTGGTGGTCCATGCCCATGGTAACAACCGGGAACAGGTAGAAAAATACACACCACAACTGGTAAATGTTTTAGGAACCACCCAGAGTCGACCACTTGCCAATGTTTACAATTTTGGAGGTTTCACAGATGGAGATCGTTGTGTTTTCCTGGCCATGGCCCTGGGAGCACAGTTCATAGTTTTATCCGGTATGGATTTTGGGAAAACAGTCACCCACTACTCACGACCGGATCAGGAGGATGGTCCTGCAGACCAGGTGAAGGTGAAAAAACTTAAATGGGCCAAAAAACTGGTGGAATGGGCTGCCAGTAATTCTGATACTAATTTTTTGAATATTTCCAGTGGTGAACAAGTTGAAGGTGTGTTAGATGTGGATTATGGGTATTTAAACAGGATTTAATCTGCGTATTATTTGTTAATTTAACTAAAAGTCATTGTTTATTGGGGAATATTTATTAAAAACATGGAATTCACATAGGAGTTAAATCATGCCAAGTCGTGTAGAAGATATTTTAATGGGGGAAGAAACTCTTTTCAAGAATATAACTGCTTTTAATCCAGATTATATTCCTGAAAATTATTTGCATCGAGAATCACAAATGGAAGCTCTGGCTTTATGTCTTCGACCTGCATTGAAAGGTGGTAAACCGGTTAACAGTGTGGTTTTAGGGTCTCCTGCCACTGGTAAAACCACAGCAATCCACAAAATATTTGAAATGGTGGAGGGACGGTCCGAGAAGTTGGTCTGTGCCTATGTTAACTGCCAGCTTTATAACACCCGTTTCAATATTTTTTCCCAGATATACCAGCACATCTTCGGTCATATCCCTCCTGAAACTGGTGTCCCCTTTTCACGTATCTACGGGGAGATAATGAAAAAACTGGCCAATGAAGGAAAATCACTAGTAGTTGCTCTGGATGATATCAACCATCTTTTTTACAGTAAAAACGCCAATCAAATACTTTATGACATACTAAGAGCTCATGAAGTGTTTCCAGGGGTTAGAACTGGAGTATTTGCCATAATATCTGACATAGAATTCCGTTACATGCTGGATAAGAACGTGGGTTCTGTTTTCATCCCCCAGGAAATAGTATTCGACCCCTACACCTTCCAGGAGATCAAGGATATACTAAATGATAGGGTTAAGGTTGGTTTTTATCCTTCAGTTTTATCTGATGAGTTACTGGATGAAATCACCGAAGCCACCCTTTCTACCGGGGATCTGAGGGTGGGAATAGATCTTCTGCGTACCAGTGGAAATTTTGCAGAAGCCGATGCCTCTCGAAGCATAGAAAAAAAGCATCTGGAACGGGCAATGCAGGACTTTGACTCCCACCATCTTCACGACACTATAAACAAATTATCTGGTGATGAAAAAAACCTTTTAAGGTTAATAATTAAGGTTGATGATGATATGACCGCAGGGGGTCTTTTCAATCTCCTTAAAGGAGAAGTTCCTCCTGAAGGAAAAGATTCAGATTCCAAAAGAAATGCAATTAGTTACGCTTCATTTGACCGGGCAATTAAAAAACTGGAATTTGTGAGGTTAATTGACACTAGATTCACTGGAAAGGGAGTTAGAGGTAATTCCAGACTGGTAATACTTCGTTTCGATTCTGAGGAAATAGAAAAAGTTTTGGATTGATTATAAATTTCTTAAACAATCTTTCAATCATTCTTTTTAAAATAGATTGTTTATTCCTTCGTAAGCCACGAACTGCTGGAAAACATCAGAAGGAAACACGTAGATGTGGCCCTGAGAGTACTGAATGGATACAGTTTCAATTAGTGCCTTTCGGTTGCTTTTATTTTCAGCGGCATCTTTAATACCATCCATAAGAGACTTTACAGCACTACCTCGAGACATGCCACCTTCACTCTGTTCATCCTTTAAAAAGTTTACAGCATTACCCGTTACATTTCCCTGACCCTCCACGTATATAGGACCAATGGCATGTATAATGGCATCCAGGGACTCTGGAGTCACAATAACTATCAGATCGGTTTTCAGGCCGGTGTTGTACTCAACGGTTTCCTGAGCTATTTTTGCCCCAGATTCTACATTGGAATTCCATAAAGAATCGTGCAGATAATATTTAGTTATACCATAACGTTGCATGTCTGCAGTGGGGGTTAAAGTGGGATGTGCCATACCTCCAGGGTAAATAGGAGTCATATTAATCACTTTTCCCTGGTTAACATTCACCACAAATGCCATATCAATTGCACCAAGACCCGGTCTTTGTTCGGATGTGTCTACACATAGAAGTAGTACACTGTAATTACCTTCGAATTTTTCCTTTCCCTGAGAATAATAATGGGATATAATTACCGCTGCACAGCACGCAGCAATTATTAATATGATCAGGGCAATTAATTTCTTGGACATTTTTTAACCACTAACTATCATTAATCTTTTTCAAATCTTTTATTTAAATTATTCATTTAATTTTATGTTAATACTTTAATAAATTTTTATTAAAATGAGTAGGTTTGTTGATTAAGATAATTTAAAAGATTTAAGGAATAAGATGGTTTTAAAATTATGTTGGTGATTTTTCCAACTATTTAAAACAGATAACAGCTGGTAAAATCCTTTAAATCGGATTAGAACGCACTGATAGTCAAAAAAATGAACTTTTGCTTTAAATAGTGGCAGGGAAGTTGGAGTTAGGAGTTGCTGCCACCATCATCACACTGATCATGAGCACGGTGAGCATGATTACCATGGGGACCAGGTAACGCATACTCAGGTACCGAAGGTCTATTTCATCTCTGTATTGTGGGGTTCTCCTTAAATCTGGAATTGAATTGTTTTTGTAACTTTTTTGCATATTATGCCTCCTGTATTAAGAAATGGGGCTTGTAACCTATTTAAGGGAAGAGATAAAGAGCACATGAGAAGTAATTATTTTGATTTGTTTTGAGTGAAAATCAGACCGATCATGATCATGTTTGGAAACAAACTGTCACTCCCTCCATAACATTTTAGGAGGATTACAACGGAAGGATCAATAAAAAATTTAAATCATCTTCTACATAGATTAAACCTCACATGAAAAGTATTGAATTTATTAAACCGGTTAAAATTAATTAAATCGTTTTAACTATTTGGAGGTATTTAATTGCCGGATAGTGGTGAAATAGAGCTGAGAGTTGCCGAAGCACTTCAACAGGATGTTGGCAAAGGAATGGTACGAATAGACCATGAGTTAATGACCAAACTTGGAGCATCTCCGGGTGATATTGTGGAAATAATTGGTAAAAGAACCACCGGTGCCATTGCTGGAAACTCTTACCCTGCAGATGTGGGACTGGAAATTGTACGTATGGATGGATTAACTCGCTCCAATGCAGGAACATCCATTGGAGAAATGATCACCCTTCGCAAAGCACAGCCTAGAATGGCCAGTAAAGTTGTTATTGCCCCAGCAGCCAAGGGAATGCGTATAATGGCCTCTGGAGACATCATCAAAAGAAACCTCATGGGAAGAGCAGTCACCAGGGGTGATGTGTTGGCATTAGTATCTCCCCGAAGAACCAAGGAAACATTACGGGAATTTCCTGGTTCTGAGGACATATTCAGGGAATTCTTCGAAGCCACCACACCATTTTCTCTGGGGGAAATTAAATTCACCGTGGTATCTACCAACCCCGCAGGACTGGTGCGCATTAATGATTCTACTCAGGTGGAAGTTCGACCAGAAGCAGTGGAAATCACGGAGAAAAAAATCCCTGATGTAACCTACGATGATGTGGGTGGACTTAAAAAAGAAATATCAAAAGTCCGGGAAATGATAGAACTTCCCCTCCGCCACCCTGAAATATTTGACCGTCTGGGTATCGATCCGCCAAAAGGAGTACTCTTACATGGTGCACCTGGTACTGGGAAAACACTATTAGCAAAAGCAGTGGCCAGTGAAAGTGGATCCAATTTTGTGGCCATTAACGGGCCAGAAGTCATGAGCAAATTCGTGGGAGAGGCTGAAAAGAAGATACGTGAAATATTCGAAGAAGCTGCAGAAAATGCTCCTACAGTGATATTCATTGATGAAATTGATGCCATAGCTCCTAAACGGGAAGAAGTAACTGGTGAAGTTGAACGGAGGGTGGTAGCTCAGATATTGGCCCTTATGGATGGTTTGAAAGAAAGGGGGAAGGTAATCGTTATCGGAGCCACTAACCGGCCTGATGCTTTGGACCAGGCTTTGCGTAGGCCGGGGCGGTTTGACAGGGAAATAGAGCTCCGTGTTCCTGATCGGGAGGGGCGAATGGAGATTTTGGAGATACACACCCGTGCTATGCCCTTATCTGATGATGTGAACATTGATAAACTGGCAGAAACCACTCATGGATTTGTAGGTGCAGACCTGGCTGCACTCTGCAGAGAAGCAGCGATGAACGCCTTAAGAAGAGTCTTGCCCGATATAGATCTGCAAGAACAGCGCATAGCTCCGGAAATCCTGGATAAATTATTCGTCACCAGTAATGATTTCATAGATTCCATGAAATCCATCAGTCCCTCTGCACTCCGTGAAGTGTTCATCGAGGTCCCAAACGTTCACTGGGGAGACATTGGGGGACTGCAAGAACTCAAAGAAAGTTTGAAAGAAGTGGTGGAGTGGCCATTAAGCAATATATCCTCTTTCCAGCGCATAGGAATACAACCATCAAAGGGAATTCTCCTATTCGGTCCTCCTGGAACTGGAAAAACACTACTCACCAAGGCAGTGGCCACAGAATCCAAGGCCAATTTCATATCAGTAAAGGGATCTGAAATACTCAGTAAATGGTTCGGGGAATCAGAAAGAAAGATCGCTGAAATATTCAAAAAAGCCAAACAGGCATCTCCCTGTATAATTTTCTTTGATGAAGTAGATGCCATAGCACCTGTAAGGGGTTCAGCGGCTGGAGAACCCAGGGTCACAGAGCGCATGGTCAACACCATCCTCTCTGAAATGGATGGTCTGGAAGAACTGCGAGGAGTGGTGGTTATAGGGGCAACTAACCGGCCAGATCTTATGGACCCTGCCCTGCTGCGCCCGGGAAGGTTTGATGAGGTGGTACTGGTACCTCCTCCTGATGAAAACGCACGAAAAGATATTTTAAAGGTTCATGTCGAACATATGGCACTGGATGATGATGTAAAAATTAAAGAACTAGCTAAAAAAACCGAAGGATACACAGGGGCGGATATAGAAGTTCTATGTCGCAAAGCAGGTATGATAGCTCTCCATGAAGATATGAATATTCAAAAAGTATCTTATCGGCACTTTAAAGCTGCTCTAAAGAAAATAAACCCATCAACCACATCTAAAACCAGGGAATATTATGAGCAAATAGCTAGGGAACTGGGCAGAGGACTGGAACCTAAAAAAGTACGAGAAGAATTTCCAAGAGAAGTGGCCTAAATAATAAACCAGCCATTTTTTCTTTAATTTTTAGTTGAAGAGGTTAGGTTAGTTTAAAGGTTAAATTTAGTTTAGGGGTTATGTTTAGTTTGGAAGATAAATTTAGTTTAGGGGCATAATCTAGTTTAGGGAGTTAAGACTAATTTAAAGAGTAATTTGTTTAAGGAGTAAATGTTAGTTTAAAGAGTTAAATCAGATTAAAGAGGTTGGATTAGTGGATAAAAAAGATACCGTAAATAAATTTGAATTTTTTGATGTAACTGCTGATGTGGGGTTTCGAGCTTGTGGCAAGGATATGGATGAAGCATTCCAGAACGCAGCCCTGGCTACTTTCGAGGTCATGACGGACACATCCAAGATAAAACCTGCAGTCAAACGAGAAATTCTAATTGAAGCAGAGGATGAAAAAGCACTTTTATATGATTGGCTCAGTGAATTATTATTCCTCCATGACTATGAAGGGCTTGTTTTCTCCAGGTTTGCTGTTACCACCAAACAAAAAGACCCTGAAACATTTATTCTCCAGGGAGATGTATGGGGTGAAGAATTCAACAGGGCATCTCATGAAGTAAGGGATGAAGTTAAAGCTGTCACCTTCCATTTGATGGAGATCAATAAAGAAGAAGATAAATGTACTTTGCAGGTGATTTTGGATACCTGATATTTATTATGAGATGTTTTAATAACATTATGATATGTTCTACTGAGCTGTAAAGTTAATTCCTATTTAAGGTAATCCTGTGGATAATCCTTTCGGGCTAATTCTTGAGGTAAGCTTTGAATTCTATTTGAAGTGAGGTTAGTGATTTATGCCTTATCTGGTTTGTGAAAAATGTGGGGGATATTATAAACTTCAAGAAGGAGAATCCCCTGATGACTTTCTGGATAAGTGCGAGTGTGGAGGTGATTTAAAATATTCAAAAACACTGGATATAAACTCACTGGACACAGGATCATTTAACAATGAATTAACAGAGGATACAACTGATTATAATAGTTCTAAAAACATTTATCATGCTGATGATTCTGATGAGTGTGCTCCTGATAATTATAGTACTGATTCACCAGTTAAAATGGATCTAAAAAGTTTATTACATTCTAATCTATTTAAAATAAGTATTATACTGGCAGTAATGATTATATTAATAGTATCTGTGGGTTTAATTACTCATAAAAGTAATAGTTATGGTGCATTCAATTTCAATGTTTATGAAAAATACAGTGATGATGAAATTGCCACTTTTCTGGAGAGTGAATTCAGCCCCAATGACTATGGTAACAGTTATGACCGGGTTGGTAAATGGAACATCAACGTGGTCAGAATAAAAGTTATGGGTTCACCTACCTCTGAAGATTTAAAAACCCTCAATAAAGCCATTAATGATATAAATACCAATGTCAAAGATTTTCAGCTTAAAATTGATGATAATAATCAATTTGAACCAGATATGGAGATTTATTTTATTCCCCATTCTGAATTCAGCAAGTACTCAGTCAACCCTTCAGAAGTGGATGGGTTTGCCCTGTGGAAGGTAAGCACCAATGATATCTATGGTGGTAACTCTGCTGGTGAAATATACAAAGCCCGGGTCTTCATTGGAATCGACGGGTTAAGTCAAGAGCGACGTTCTCATGTCATCGTCCATGAACTGGCACACGGTCTTGGATTGCACCATAACCATAACCAGAATAGTGTGCTGTGTATTAATGGATCTGACCTTACTGAATTTTCAGATGTGGATAAAACTATGATCAGAATACTTTACCGTGAGGACATACTTCCTGACATGTCTCGCAATCAAGTGGAAATCATTCTAAATAATTCTAGAAAAAGCTTTTTTTAGATTTCCTTTTCAGATTTCCTTTAATTTACCTTTTTAGATTACATTTAGATTAACCTTTTAGAGTTCCTTAAATTCAAATCCTCCCCGGTTACTATAACCTTTTTCTTAATTATTATTATTATTATTATTATTATTATTATTATTATTATTCTAGTCTTTTTTAAAGATAAAATCGCTGATGGTTGTATTAGATTGATCCCCCACATCTGAGTAGTATATATTCAGGCCATTGGGGAGATTTATAGTGTGTACTCCAAATTTATCATTGACTTCATGATAAAATGATGTTTCATTGCTCATTATCCAAACTATTCTCTTGGTTGAGTCATTCATAGTTATATTCAGGGTGTCACCCTCAGATTTAGTGAAGTGTTGATCTTTACCATGCCAGGATACAACACTGTTAGTATTTTCTGAGTTTTCCCCATCAAACAGATAGTAAATATCATAGCTGGGAAGGTAGTACATGGCTTTTCTCCAGTTGAAACCCTCATCTTCACGGGTTATATCCCGGACAACTATTATGGTGCTGGAAGGATCATAGTTGGAGATGTTAAGTATGTTCTCTACATGTAACCAGGTGTTTTCATCATTGGCATTTATTTTAGCAGTATTATAAAGGAAACCCACATCCAAACCAAACATAACCTTTTGGGAAGTACTCATGTCATTCAGGGATGTTTCCCAGATCTCACCGTTGTGAATTTCAAAGGGATAAATGAAATAAATTGTATTTAAAAGAACATAGATTGTTAGTATTAAAGTTAAAGCTTTTTTGGCAGATATGTTTGGAAATTCAACCGTTATAATATTTGCAACCCGGTTTATAATCCAGGCCAGTATGATCATAATGGGTGGAATACATGTGAGTATGTATCCTGGTTTTACCACGTAGATTAACAGATAAAAAAGTAAGGCGGGTCCAACCCAAAATAGGAAGAAAAGGGTTACAGGTTTTTTAAGATAAAAAATAAATTTGGATATTAATTCTTGTCGGGGATAAGCTAAAAAGGATAAAACCGCCAGAGTTCCCATAATACTTAGTCCTAGGAGTAACCACATCATGCAGGCTCCTGAATTTAAGAGTTGCTCTTTAATGGTGGCACCAAATAGTAAGGATGTGCAGCTTGCAGCCTCAGAAGTGCTTTTCAGAATAGTCAGATACTGCTCCATACCGCCAGTTGATATGGCAGTTGGGATTATCCATAGGAAGACTGATAAACCAAACAGGATTAATCCGGTTAAAATCTGTTTGTAGGAAGGTTTAGAGTACCATATGCAGAATATCCACAGGGGGATGAGAAATTCTACTACATCTATCCTGAAACCACCAGCCAAACCCAGTGCAATGGCCGAGATATAAAGAAATTTTTCATCTCCTTTAAAGAATTTATAGGAAGTATAAGCTATTAAAACACTAAAAAATGCTTCGAAGATGTAAATACTGGCAATATCTCCATAGAACCATATGAGTGGATTGAAAACGAATAATAGCCCAGTAACAATGCTCAATTTTCTCCCGAGAAGTTCTTTTACCATAAAATAGATTAAAATTGTGGTAAAGATGGTGAAGACAATTGCTAAACATATCATGGTCATGTTAGGGTCATTAAAGATATAATTAACGCCTTTTCCGATGGTAGTGTAAAAAATGTAGCCTGGAGAGTGGGGTTGTTCCTGTGTGATGTTATATACATTAAAACCCAGTGCGTAGTTAACTGAATCCCATTCATATAAAAATTTACTCATAAATGGTATTCTCGTAACCAAAATAAGGATAGCAAAAAATAATGGAATTAAAATGTCTAATTTTTTGTCAATAGAAAATTTTGATAGTTTAATCATTAAAAAGTTTTGTATATTCATTTAATACGGCCTACATGTTCATTACTGTTTTTAAATCCTCCCCCGAATTTTATTACATGTCTAAAAAGAATTTTTCATAATACTTGAGTGTATTTTATTTTTTTAGAGGGGTGAATGAGTTAGGTGAGTTAAAACTCATCACCACAAACATCTATTAACTGTCCCTCCGAGGACAGTCTACTATTTCCAGAAGATATTTGATAAGAGTTTTCCCAAATCTCACCACTTTTCACCAATTCTCGCCTTGTTTTCACCTGTATTTGGTGTAAATATCAGTAAAAGCTAAAAAACAGGTTAATGTGGTTAATTAGTATTTAACGTGATTGTTCAGTAACCATTTAAAAACCATTTAAAAACCATTTAAAAACCATTTAAAAACCATTTAAAAACCATTTAAAAACCATTTAAAAACCATTTAAAAACCATTTAAAAACCATTTAAAAACCATTTAAAAACCATTTAAAAACCATTTAAAAACCATTTAAAAACCATTTAAAAACCAATTAAAAAGATATAGGCAATATAAAAAGAGAATTTATTCCAAAAAAAGAGTTTATTTAAAAAAAGAGTTTATTGATTAAATTTCAAAATATTTTTTTTAGTTTAGTTAACATTTAGTGTAAATTAATATGGATTCCATTCTTTTACTTCTTTAAATTCCGGAAACTTCCCGTATTCATATTCATCAAACATATGTCCCCATTCTGTTTTCTTGAATTCATTTATATTTTTTTTACCTGTTGTAGGGTACCATAGGCGGTCATGATAAAATCCGGAGGCAAAGATGAATGTTTTGAAAATGGGTGAGTTGAAAAGCAGGTGATGCAACCATTTTATGTTCATGGTTTTCTTACGCAGCCTCTGATCCCATTTTATGACTGGACTTTTACTAACCTGGAATTTGAGGTTAAGGTTTTTGATTTCCTGTTCATCCATTCCCACAATTTCCAGCTGATCCACATCTCCCATTCCCAGGCCTTTATCATGGGCCATCTTAATGTAATCAATTTTAAGTGGGTCAAATCCCATTATTTTAGCGGCAAGAGCATCTACTGCAACTGAATCTCCACTGGCCAGTATAAGATTACCTATAACCGGGTCCATGGTACGCGGTCCTGCACCATTACCACACACCGATCCATCCATCACTGTGAAAATTCCGGGGTGTATTTCTTGTTGGATGGCGAGTAAATCAACCAGGACTTCATGGATCTTTTTATGGGCATGGTGCCTGTATTTGGGAATCAAACCACCGAAAGCATTTTTCATTGATCCTGTGGTGGTGGTGTGGCCGTGGGTTTTCACCGTTGGAAAGTGTATTACATTGTTCCCGTAGAACATCTCAGGAACCAGTACCTGGCCGAATATCTCATCCATAACCATCATCTCTGATTTTGGTTCATAAACTGTCCATTCCACATCGGTCAGGGGCTGAAATTCACGTTGATATTTTTTAAGCAGTGGTAACCATTTGTTAAAGTAGGCACCCTTCCAGGGATGGGTTACCACAGTCTGGTTTTCAACAGCAACCACATCCTGGAAATCATCATCCTGCAAAGTTTTTAAAACCCCTTCCAGCTCCCATGGTGGTGTAGAGCAGGAAGGATAAAAGAGTGTCCATGAAAGGTTCAGTTTAAGTATGGTTTTAACATCAGGAGATACTGTTTTTTTGTATTGCGCTAGATTCATCAGTTTCTGATAATCTGAGACCACTGTTTCTGGTGATGTTCTTGAAATGGATACTATTGACATTAATTTTCCTCCAGCTTTTTATTCCCAACTTTTTATTGCAGTGATAATCATATTTTCCTTTTATTAACTTTTAATCATTTATTCACTGTATATTGGTTATTTTAATAGTTTTTATCAAATTTTTTTTATTTATCCTTATTATTCCGGGATATTTATTCTATTTAAATTATTATCTGGATATTAATTTTATCCAAATTACTATTTTAAGATTTATTTTCCCATAACTCTTGATTTTCCCAGGATGTAAACAACAAAGCCCAGGATGGCCCCGTACCATAATGTCCCAAGTCTTATTATTAGGGCGATTCCAATGGCCACGCTAGAACTTAATCCAAAGAACACTAACATGCCTGATAAAGTTGCTTCTGCAACTCCTAAACCGCCGGGAATCATGCTGACAGCTCCAGCTAGGGATGCGAAGCTGTATATGAATGTGGAAAGCACTATCCCCAAGGACTCTCCGAATCCATAGATCACAAAAAACAGAGCTAAACATTCCATAAACCAGGCTAAAACACTAATAGCTGACATTCCAATGAGATATTTAACTTCCATGCTTTTTTTAAAGGATTTATGCATCTGTTTAATGTCCTGGGAATATTTGCTAGCCCTCTTCTCCAGTATGGATATCAAACGGTTGGATATTCTTTCTGATTTGATGGCCACAATGAAACAGGCAAATAGTATAACCAGAATGAGGAGGATGTATATTCCACTTTTATAGTAAATGATCCCGGAAAGTGATAAGATGATAAGACCTAACAGGTCGGTTAACCGGTCTACAATTACCACTGGAACAGTTTTACTCAGTTTTTCACCATTTATGTCCTTTATCAGCCATCCTTTCCATATTTCTCCCGCCTTTGCAGGGGTTATGGTCATGGAAAGGCCGCTGAAAAACACGAAAAGGTTTTCTTTAAGGGGTAGGTGAACATCTACATTTTTGAGGAATAAATTCCATTTAATGAATCTTATGAAGTAGGCAATAGTCACCAGAATGATCATCACAGGTATAAATACCCAGTTAAACTTCGCTAGTGCAGATAAAAGATCCCCCAAGTTAGCGTAAATAATCATTACCAAATACACTGCAACTGCAAAGAGTAATATCATCCAGAACTTATTCTTTTCCATGTTTTAAACACCGTGGTTAATCCTAATTTAATTATTGAATATTTCTGGTTATTGTGGAAATTTCACTGTCAATAATCCAGAGGGAGTATCAATCCATTCCTTCTCAATTTATGGGTTAAAATTTACCACTAATTTCAGGTTAATTTAATTCTAACCATATTTTTAATTTTATTTCCTATTTATCTATCCATTATCTTCCCCTTATTTAATGAAATATAGTACTCCCACTACCATTATCACCCACAGGAACATACAGGAGATCATACCTCGATCTTTAAATAACATCTCCGGTTCCCCTCCCATATCCTTGTTATGCAAAAGGAATAAGTAACGAAAAATTCCGTAGAATGCCAGGGGGATTGTGGTCATTATGTAGATATTGGTTGCCAGGAAGGCATAGATGGAGTAAGACATGATAAGTGCGGACGTGGTTATGTTCATCATCTGGTCCATCATTTCCCTGGAATAACCAGACAATATTTTCCGATGATCCACTGCTTTGTTTTTAAGTAAAACAAGTTCATGTCTTCGTTTTCCAAGAGCTAAAAACAGGGCAAGTAGGAATGTGCAGAGAATAAGCCAGGGAGATACAAGAACGCCTATGGCCACACAGCCCGCAACTGCCCTAAGTACAAAACCAGTGGAAATAGTGAGGATGTCCACCAAACAGATTTCCTTAAGGAACAGAGAGTAAATAAGTATCAGGCTAAAAAAAGCCAATGAAGTTATTAACAGACCTATGTTAATTATATAAGTTAACATCAATGCTGTGATAATGAATATTCCTGAGAAAAACAGCCCATGCGGTGCTTTTAATTTTCCTGATGCCAGAGGACGTTTGCATTTTATGGGGTGTTTGCGATCTTTTTCAATATCCAGATAGTCATTGATTATGTACATGCTTCCCGAAAGTAAGCAAAACCCTATAAATGCATAAATAGCATTTATCCATAAATTAAAATTCAAAAGATTTAATGAAAACACGATCCCAATGAATATAACAAGATTTTTATACCATTGTTTAGGTCGCATTGATATTAATATGTCTTTAAACATTCAACCACCTATTTTGTTCTTCTGGAGGCCCTAATAAACTCCAGAGATGTTAACGGAGGTAAACAGTTAATAGATGTTTGAAATGTTTAATAGCATTTAATGACAGTTTATCAAGTATATGGAGATTCTTTATAAAGTTATTGGTGATTAATGTTATTATCCATTGAAGACAGCACAGTTTTAACTTCCTGAAGATTTCTGGTTATAAATGGTTCTGCACTTGGGGATGAGAGAATTTTTAACTGTTTCTGGTGAGTTTCTGCGTAAACATTTTTTAAGATTCTCTGGAGTTCAGGTACTGGTGTTGTTATGACTTTTTCAATTTTAACCACTTCTTCCGGAGTTAAATGTGAGTAATGTTCTTTTATCTGGGATTCAAATGATTTAACCACATTTTTGTTCCCTTTAACCACCACCTTCAAAAGTAAGGGTGGGACCCGAGTAAAAACATCCATAATTTCTATAACATCTTTTTCTGTTATTTTCACATCATTTTCAGATTCCATAATCATAAATCTCCTGTATGGTGCGGTTTAAATTTATTATAATAAATTTATTCATCTTTTATTATATATGAAGATAGGAGTAGTAAGTTTTTAGTTATTCTTACTTATTTTTTCCCACACCTAATTGTTAGGGTTTTAAATACAATTTTATAACTACCAATTTTAAGACCATAATTTACAAATTTTAAGATTATAAATACAATTTTAAAGATTATAAATACAATTTTAAAGATTATAAATACAATTTTAAAGATTATAAATACAATTTTAAAGATTATAAATACAATTTTAAAGATTATAAATACAATTTTAAAGATTATAAGTAGCAATTTTAAGTTTATAACTACAATTTTAGGTTTACGAAATCATGGTAAAAATAGGAAAAAATAGAAATCTTGGTATACAAGATGCACTCATAACTATTTGATAGATAAAATTTATATCTAAAGAATCAAATTTTTATGTTTTTCAAAATGCTTACTAAAATTAATTAATAAAATCAGGAGATTGGATTATCATGGTTATGGAAGAAACTCTTAAAAAGGTACGTGATTGTGTTTGGGAAGTTCCAGGCGATTATAAAAAGGCAATGAAAGTACCTGGTCGAATATATCTTGATGATGAGGCAATTAAAACCCTGGAAAAGGGAGCAGTTGACCAGGTGGCCAATGTAGCCTGCCTACCTGGGATACAGAAATTCTCAATAGGACTTCCGGACATCCACTTTGGTTACGGATTCAGCATAGGTGGGGTAGGGGCTTTCAGCAGCAGAACCGGAGTTATAAGCCCCGGAGGTGTGGGGTTTGACATAAACTGTGGTGTAAGATTACTCCGCACAAACCTCGCCTTCGAAGATGTACAACCCCGGATAAAAGAACTGATTGATGTGATGTTTCGTAACGTTCCATCTGGTGTGGGTAGCAAGGGAAAAATTCGACTTAAAGAAGGTGAAATCGATGATGTCCTGGACAACGGTGCCAGATGGGCTGTGGAAAATGGTTACGGCTGGGAAGAAGACCTAGAGTACCTGGAAGAAAATGGATGTATGGCTGATGCAGACTCTACCCGTGTGAGTGATAAAGCCAAAAAAAGAGGAATACCTCAGTTGGGAAGCCTGGGATCAGGTAACCATTTCCTGGAAGTCCAGAAAGTGGAAGAAATATTTGATGCGGATGCTGCCAGGACATTTGGCCTGGAAGCAGGACAGGTAACAGTACTCATCCATTCCGGGAGCAGGGGATGTGGACATCAGGTTTGCAGTGATTACCTGCGAACCATGGACAAAGCAGCCAAGCGTTATAAACTAGATTTACCCGACCGGCAATTGGCTTGTGCTCCAGTCGAATCAGAGGAAGCTCAGGATTATTTTGCAGCAATGGCTGCTGCTGCCAACTACGCCTGGACCAACAGACAGATGATCGTTCACTGGGTCCGGGAATCCTTTGAACAGGTATTCCATAAGGATGCAGAAGACATGGGCATGGGAATTGTCTACGATGTGGCCCACAACATTGCCAAGAAAGAAACCCACACCATCAAGGGAAGAAACACTCCACTTTATGTTCACCGGAAAGGAGCCACCCGTGCCTTTGGACCCGGAAGAGAAGAGATACCCTCAGATTACCGGAAGATAGGTCAACCCGTACTTATTCCCGGAACCATGGGTACATCTTCCTATGTGTTACACGGTACGCAGACTGCAATGGATGAAACCTTTGGTTCCACTGCCCATGGAGCAGGACGCCAGATGAGCCGGGCCGGTGCCAAACGTAACTACCGGGGAGAAGACATTCTGAAAATCCTGGAAGGTAAAGGAATATACGTGAGAGCCAATTCCATGCCAGTAGTGGCAGAAGAAGCCCCTGGAGCATACAAAGATGTGGATCAGGTAGTTCAAACTGCCCACACTGCAGGTATTTCCAGGTTGGTGGGTCGAATGGTGCCTATGGGAGTGGCCAAGGGGTAAAATTTCCCCAACATAAATATTTCTAGGGAATATGAGACTATTCTTCTAAACTGTGAAATAACCTTCTGGACATTGGAGACTTAAAATATGATGGGAATAATTGGTGGTACCGGAGTATACCAAATAGTAGAAATGGGAGAATTGAAGGAGAAAAAGGTTTTAAATACTCCATTTGGGGAATCTCCCCCTGTATCCATTTTAAAATTCGAAGATCAGGAGGTTGCCTTCTTGCCCCGACACCGGGAGGGTCATGACAACCCACCCCATATGATTAATTATCGAGCCAATATTTACGCTCTTAAAATGTTAGGAGCAGAGCGGATCATTGCAACCAATGCGGTTGGATCTCTTGATGAATCCATTAAACCTGGTGATTTCCTTATACCTGACGATTTTTTGGATTTCACCCGCAAAAGACCTTTCACCTTTTATGATGACCGCGCAGTACACGTGGACGTAACCCAACCCTACTGCCCTCAACTGACAGAAACAATAATATCAGCCGGACGCGGCGTAGATGGAAGATTGGTTAAGGGCGGGGTATATGTATGCACCGAAGGACCTCGATTTGAGACCCCAGCAGAGATCCGAATGTTCCGTCAGATGGGCGGAACAGTGGTAGGCATGACTGGCCTTCCTGAGGCAGTGCTGGCCAGGGAACTGGAAATGTGTTATGCATCCATATGCATGATCTCCAATTATGCAGCATCCGTATCAACAGAGAAAATTACCATAGATGAGGTCTTTGAAATTTTAGATGAGAAAAAGAAAGAATTAACCCGGCTCATTTATAACTCCATAATCAACATACCCTCTGATGGAAATTGTCCCTGCAGAAACGCTCTGGAAGGTGCAGAAATAGATTAAATGATAAAAAAATAGGATTAATTTCTAGGTTAATAACCATAATTTTGAGGTTTAGGACCAGGGGGTTATGATCTGGATTCTTAGGATCCTGAGGGTAGGATCCCTAAGGTAGGATCCCTAAGGTAGGATCCCTAAGGTAGGATCCCTAAGGTAGGATCCCTAAGGTAGGATCTCTAGGGTAGGATCCAGAAGGTTATGATCAGGGGTTAAGATCCAGAATTAAGGTTTTTAAGTTGATGTACCTAATCTGAGGAAAAGGTTTTTTAATCGGAAAATATAAAGCACTTGTTACATAGGTCATTGTTGCCCAATTTTTTTATCATCTTTTTTACAAGTTCTAACCAATTATAAGGGCTTTCATCCATGAACCTAATTTAAAGGAGAGTTTAGGTTGAATCACGAGCAGGAAGAAATTCTTAAACTTAAAGAAGAGAAAAATGCCATAATAATGGCTCATAATTATCAAACTCAAGAGATACAGGAAATTGCAGATTTTTTAGGTGACTCTTTGGAATTGTGTATTAAAGCTTCACAGATAGAAGATGCTGATCTGGTTGTTTTTTGTGGAGTGGACTTCATGGCAGAAACTGCTGCTATTTTAAACCCATCCAAGAAGATATTAATTCCTGATCCTCAGGCTGAGTGCCCAATGGCCCACATGCTCCCTGCAGAAGATGTAATAAAATACAAGAAGAGATACCCTCAAGCAGCAGTGGTGTTATATGTGAATACACTGGCTGAAGCTAAGGCAGAGGCAGATATACTATGCACATCAGCCAATGCAGCTCAGGTTGTAGAAAGCCTGGATGAGGATCAAATACTCTTTGGTCCAGACATGAACCTGGCCAGTTTCGTTCAAAAAAGGACTGATAAAGAGATAATTCCCATCCCTGAGGTGGGGTATTGTTACGTTCATAAAATGTTCAACACTGGAGATGTCACTTTTTCCCGGGAAAACTATCCTGATGCAGAAGTACTGGTACACCCGGAATGTGACGCTGAAGTACAGGAGGCAGCGGACCAAATCTTAAGTACCGGTGGAATGCTCCGCCATGTGGCCGCATCTACTAATAAAAGTTTCCTCATAGGCACAGAAGTGGATATGGTGACCAGACTCCGCAGGGAAAACCCAGATAAACTTATATACCCCTTACTGGATGAGGCTATCTGCGAAACTATGAAAATGCACACCCTTAAAAAGGTTAAAAACTCCCTGATGGAGGAAAAGTTCCAAGTTAAAGTTCCAGAGGATATTGCTGATAAAGCCCGCAGTGCAGTGGAGCGTATGCTGGAAGTCAGCTAAAACATTCTTAAATCGTTTTGTTAACTAAATGATTTTTTCAATCAGTTAATCAACACATTGAATTATATTTACTTGAATTTTAAAACACAATGAAAGTTAGAATAAAAGTTAGAATTATTTTTTCATGGTGATATGTAGTGAAAATAGATAAAGCAGGATTATTTGGAGTTATACTAATACTTATTGGACTGATAGTTTACGCCACTTCTCCTCTGGACCAGTTGGTTCTGATGATCACATGGCCTCTTTTATCCGGTTCATCTGAGGGTAAAGCCGTTCTTTTCCTCATGGCAATAGGCAGTTTCCTTATATTAAACCCACTACTCAACAACAGCAAATTCCTCGCACCAGTAAAGGAGAGAGCCAATGAATACAGTCCAGATGGTAAGAAATTTCTCAAATGGACCATACTCATAATCCTGTTAACCTGTTTGGTGGGTCTTTTAATTGAGTTCTACATCCGTTTGAAGTACGGAGTCTCACCTTTAACCATTTTTGTCTCCACCAATCCCACTTCAACCACCACCAGCCCCATGCATAGCCATGTCTTCAAATCAGTTTTCGGGCACTTTGCAGATAGTATGAGTGGACTAATCCCCCATCATGTTCACACCGGGGGCAGTCTGTATCCTTACGTGTTGCCCTGGGGTTATTTGATATTCATAACCCTACCCCTGGCTTATATAACTGGACTATTATCTTTAAATGGGAGACAAGAGCTAAACCGGATCATAATGGCCTTTGCACTGACCCTGGCTCTTATAGGAATGGTTGATGGAGGACTCTACAGCCAACCATTAGTTATTGGTATGGGCCTTTTATTCATTTTCTACTTTGTAGAAAACCCATTACAAATTCACCCATTCCACTCCCGTCAATTCGTCTTACCTCTTGTACTAATCTTCCTTTTGGCATTATCGGGATTGGGATTGGAAATGGCCGGAACTAACAGCTCTTACCATGAAATAACAGCCTTAAATCAGTTCGAACCAGTTGATTTAAATGGTTATAATGTTTTAAGCCAGGAGCAGCAGGGGAACATGACTGTGGTAAAGACAGATACCAGTGTAAGTGACAAAAACACTCTGGAAAGTCTTTTCAAAACATATCAGGGTCGTGCAGATGGATTTTTCATGACCTGGAATTTTTATTCCTACTTTTAGGGATCTGAAGATACCACAAAACTAGGAATCCGAAAATACTATAAAATTAGGAATTTGAAAGTACCATAAAATTGGATTCTGAATATATCCTAAAATTAGGAATTTGAAAGTACTTAAATTAGGGATCCGAAAGTACCATAAAACAAAAGAATAAAAAACATACAGGTGAAAATGAAGCTTTCAATTATCATACCTACCTTTAACGAAGAAAGTTACCTCCCTCATCTTTTAGAGAGTATAAAAAGGCAGGATTTCAGTGACTATGAAGTTATAGTGGCCGATGCAGGTTCCGAAGATAGTACCAGAGATATTGCTCAGGAATGGGGGTGTAAAGTTGTTGAAGGTGGTCTTCCTTCTGTAGGACGAAATCGAGGGACAGAAGCATCCAGTGGTAAATATCTTCTTTTTTTGGATTCAGATGTGATCTTAACCAGGGATTACCTGGAATTATGTCTGGATGAATTTGAAAAAAGAGATCTGGGAATTGCCATAACCCAGATCGCACCCTTGAGTGATAGTTTTTTGAATAAAATAACCCATGACTTTGCCAATTTCTTCATGAAACGGGTGGAGAACATCAAACCCCATGGGGCAGGTTGCTACGGTATAATCACCACCAGAAAACTACACAATGAAGTGGAAGGATTTGATGAAGACCTGGACTTTGGAGAAGACACTGATTACATCGAACGCATTGGTGCCATAAGCCAGTTCAAGGTTCTTAGAAGCCCAAAACTACTTGTTTCCACCCGTCGGGTTCAGGAGGAAGGCCTGCGTAATGTGGCCTTCAAGTATGCTAAAAGCACTTTCTACCAGTTCAGAGGCAAGCAAATAACCGCCGAAGACTTGGATTACACCTTCGGCCATCCGGATCAAAAGAGGATACTCTACTCAGTATGCGGAGAAGGAATGGGGCATGCCATCAGGGGTAGAGTTCTCCTTAATCATTTAACCAAGAATAATGAAGTTCACATATTTGCATCAGACCGTGCCTATGATTATCTGGCAGCTCATTTTGACAATGTTTATGAGATCGGCGGATTTAACACAGTTTATGAGGATAACACGGTCCAGAACACCAAAACGTTCATCAAGGGGATGAAAGACCTCCCTGGAGATTTGAAAAATAGTTTAAGATTGATGTACAGTGTGGCCAAGGCAGTAAAACCCCAGATCATCATCTCTGATTTTGAATTTTATTCAAACCTCCTATCCAAGATCCTGCGCGTGCCACTCATCAGCCTTGATAATATGCATGTTTTAACTCAAGCAGAGTTAGATGTCCCTAAAAAATATCGTACCGATAGAATAGCTGCTGAAAGCGTGGTAAGATCCTTCATCCAGCTTCCAACTGTTTCCATTATAACCAGCTACTTTTATCCCCCCCTTAAACATCCTAATAAGACCAAATATTTCCCACCAGTCCTTCGTGATGCTATAATGGAACTGGAACCACATAATGGGGAACATGTGCTGGTTTATCAGACCAGTGACTCTAACTGGAGATTACTGGATATTCTGAAGGAATTTGATGATGAATTCATAGTATACGGATTTCATCGTGAGGGCAGGGATGAAAATCTACTGTTTAAACCTTTCAATGAGGATGACTTTTTCAGGGACCTATCCCAGGCCAGGGCAGTGATCTCCAATGGAGGATTCACCCTTATCAGTGAAGCACTTTATCTGGGAAAACCAGTTTTAAGTGTTCCAGTGAAAAAACAGTTCGAACAGACCCTGAACGCACTCTATCTTGACCGGTTGGGTTATGGTGAGTTCCATGAGGATCTTGAAAGGGACGATATTGAAAATTTCCTCTCCCACCTAGAGAAATACCGGAAAAACATCCAACTTGGATTTAAACACGATCACAACCAATCAATTCTGGATGAACTGGACCATCTGATTGATAAATATGCTTAATAAGGGGATAAATTGGGATACATCCTGAGATTGAAGGATAAATAGTGGGATAAATAATAAATAATTGGATTAAGGATATGGTGGTATTGAAGGATAAATAGTGGTATTGAAGGATAATTAGTTGGATTACGGATAAACTGAAATTCTAGAAAATATTTATTGAGTCTTTATTATTCAAATTTTTAGTATTATAATTTTTTACTCCTAGATTTCCCATAATACGGAATAACTTAAGTATCTGATAGGTTGAATGTCTTTATTTAACATACTTACTCTTTTCATGTTGTATACTTTAACGGAAATTAATTCTGGTTAAATCCTGAGTATTTTTCACAGAATACTTATCCTGTGCTCTACCCATAAGGGCTATTTATTCTTCAGATATATTGGTTATCATATGAGTTCAAGAAGTGGAGTTGCCAATTTACCCCTTCACGGTGGTCGAGCACCCCGATGGCTTTTCCAGCGTATGGTTAAACTGGCTGGAGCAGTTACTGATTCCATAATATATGAGTACGGTCCTCATGAATTTTTATCCAGAATTTCGGACCCTCACTGGTTCCAGGCATTTTCATGTGTCCTAGGTTTTGACTGGCACAGTTCTGGAACCACAACCACAACCTGTGGTGCTCTAAAAACAGCTATAAAACCTGAAGAACTGGGTATACTTGTAGCAGGAGGTAAAGGTCGTGCTTCCAGGAAAACGCCCCAGGAGATCCAGGATGCAGGGGAAACATTTTCATTGTCCACGGCTAAACTGGATGATCTGGTTTATTCCAGTAAAATTTCTGCAAAAATTGATAATTCATGTATACAAGACGGTTATCAGCTTTATCATCATGTATTTTTCTTAACGGAAAAAGGTGATTGGGCAGTGGTACAGCAGGGAATGAATGAATCCACCAAATACGCCCGTCGTTATCACTGGTTATCTGATTCAGTGAAAAATTACATTAATGAACCCCACAATGGCATTTGCTGCGACTTGAAGGAAGATAAAACCCTGAATATGACCTCGGATATGAGTTTTGATTCACGGCAAACTAGCCTGGATCTTATTCTGGATAATCCCGAACATCTGAAGAAATATTTCCAGAAAAAAATAGATGCGGGGTCGGGCCAGGCCAACCTGGATATATTTTGCCCTGAACTTTCTTTACCCCGTCACCATCCAATACTTAACACTGATCTATCTCCCCGCGAATTTGAAGTCCTTCAAAATGCATGGGAACTGCAACCAGAAAGCTATGAAGAATTAATTTCTTTAAATGGGATGGGCCCCAAGAAGATACGTGCACTGGCATTGATTTCGGACTTGGTCTATGGGGATAAACCCAGTTGGGATGATCCAGTTAAGTATAGTTTTACCCATGGTGGTAAAGACGGGTTCCCTTATCCTGTGGACCGGGAAGTGTACGACCATTCCATACAAACTTTACAAGATGCACTTGAACAAGCCAGATTGGAAAAGAAAGACCGTTATCAAGCTATAAAACGTTTGAATAATTTGATCAGTGTTGATAATTAATTCTACAGATGAAAGGTCGTGTTTTAGTAGATTGTTTTATTATTAACTTCTCCAGACCAATAAAATTACCATAGTTTTTTAGGTACTTATGATCAGATCACAGGGAAGACCCCCATTTCAAGTGTAAATGATCAAAGTCAGTGTATTTGCTTTGATATTTCTGCATAAAACATCCTCCAGGAAAAGGTTTTATTTGATTTTTCCATGTTTGGGGACGTATTTGGATTTATTATTCAGTTTCGGAACTATTTGTTATTTATGAATGGTTTGGTACTGGATTTATACTGTAAATTATCTAAAGAAAAATGGAAATGTTTGGTGGATTTTTCACTTTTCAGATTCTTTTCCAATTAATGCCATGAGATCTCGGGCTTCTTTGAATTTTTTATCTATTTTAAGGGCTTCGTTGATTAATTTTAAAGATTGATCGTACTCTTTAAGGTTGTAAAACCCTTGAGCCCGTAAGTATAAACCGTATTTATAAAAGTCATCTTTTTTAGAATATCTGCCTAAAAACAGGTCAAATGTGTTAACTGCTTCTTGATATTTTTCTAGGATCAGGAGTACGTATCCCCTGTTGTACCATGCCATGTTATCGCCTGGTTCAAGTCTGATAACTTCTTCAAAACATTTAAGTGCCTCATCATAGTTTCCAAGTTCCATGAAGGCCACTCCCTTATCGTTCCAGGCGGAAACATACTCTTTATCAATTGCTATTGCGCTGTCAAAAAACTTTAATGATTTGTCTACTTTTCCCTGTTCTAAAAATGACATAGCTTGTTTGTAGTACATTTCTGCTTCTTTGATGGCCATTTAATCAACTCCTGGGTATATTTGAACTGTTGACTATATAATTTTAAGGGATTAAAAGATAAAATTTGGTTTAACGAAAAAGTGTTAAACTTATTTAAATAATAAATGTTATCGTTTAAGCGTTTTTCCAACCATTTTAAATGAAATTATCTAAATAAAATGAAATATGATCGTAAAATCAAGAAACAAACTTATTTATCATTATTTGGGTCTAGTTTAAACCATTGTATTGGAAATTAGATTCAATAAGATTTTAAATCATAAATATACCGTAAAAATGCTACAAAATGATTTAAATAATTCTAAGTGGCTTAAAATTAATTATTTGTAGCTTGTTTTTAATTGGTTCTTATATTTTGCCATTGTGATGCTAGGGTGATTGTTGTACTCCTAATTATTCATAATTAATAAATATTAAGTATTACTAAATAGTAGTTAACCATCCCTCATTTAAGTGAAATATCTTTGTACTATTTTGTTGGTGTTGCAATGGTTTTTAGGAGAGAATCCTTTCAAATCTCCTGGAAATTTTTTTTGTAAATAATTTCCAATGTAAAATTATCATGTATGCTTATACTTGCTATTTGGATACATGTCATTACAATAAATTACATTGCTGATATAATAGGTGAGTTGTTGATTGATCTAAAAATGAAGTATTTTATGGGGAAACCTATAATTTAGATATTGTAAAATATTATTTTTTATTAAGGATTTTAGGCAGTATCCCAATTTAAATTGAGTCTATGATTACAATGGGATTTTTTAGAGTATTTAATAGTTTATATTATATTTTCTCTTAATCTGACAATATTTTGCAGCACATGTAATCAATGTAATGATGACGAGTTCAGGGCAATGTGAAACTTTTACATGAGATCAATGGCATTTTATCTATCATTAAATAGGTACAAAATTTTAATAACCACCAGGGAAAGATTGAAATATATTAAAATTTTGTGAAAGTTATTGAAGTGGATTTTTGTAGAGGTTATGAATTCTGAAATGATCTCCTGAAATGATCACCACTACTGTTAAAAATGTTTATTTGATAAATCTACGTTTTTAATAGATTTTTAAAGTTTTCAATTAATCATATAATATTAATGGAGGAAATAACATGTTGCATGGAACTGAATTGCTGAAGAAGGGTTTTGCCAAGATGACTAAGGGTGGAGTGATTATGGATGTAGTCAATGCTGAACAGGCTGCTATTGCCGAAGAAGCAGGTGCTGTATCTGTAATGGCTCTGGAGAAGGTGCCAGCTGATATAAGAGCTTCAGGAGGAGTTGCCAGAATGGCAGACCCCAGTAAAGTTACCGAGATCATGGATGCAGTCAGTATCCCGGTAATGGCCAAAGTACGAATCGGCCACTTTGTGGAAGCCCAGGTTTTAGAGTCACTGGGAGTGGACATGATCGATGAGAGTGAAGTACTCACCCCTGCCGATGAAAAATTCCACATTGACAAAAAACAGTTCACCATACCTTTCGTCTGTGGAGCCCGGAATTTGGGTGAAGCCCTCCGGAGGATAGATGAAGGTGCTGCCATGATCAGGACCAAGGGAGAAGCAGGTACCGGTAACGTGGTTGAAGCAGTCCGTCACATGCGCATGATCCAGGGAACCATCAGGGAACTCAAGGACATGACCGAAGAGGAACTATGGAGTGTAGCCCGTGAAGAAGAAGCACAGCTTTACCTGGTTAAGGAAACCCAGAAACAGGGGCGATTGCCAGTTGTGAACTTTGCTGCAGGAGGAGTGGCCACTCCAGCAGATGCAGCACTCATGATGCAGTTGGGAGCAGATGGAGTGTTCGTGGGAAGTGGAATCTTCAAATCAGAAAACCCGGAAATAGTAGCTAAAGCTATAGCCGAAGCAACCGCCCATTACCAGGATGCGGAACTCATTGCCGAGGTCAGCCGGGATCTAGGTAAAGCAATGCCTGGACTGGAAATAAGCCAGATACCTGAATCTGAAAGACTGCAGGATAGGGGATGGTAAGCCCTCTATTCTTCTTTATCAATAATTTCGGTTTTCATTCCTTTTTTACAATTAACAGTTTTGCACATTTTCATTGAAAGTTCTTCAGATCAATTAAAATCACTAAATGATTCTTATTCCGTACAAATGGTAGTTTAACGATTAATTAGTTTTTTTATTAATAAACTAGCTTAAGTAATAGGATAAGTCTTAATCTCCAGTAAAAATTGATAAAATAATCTAAAATATAAAAAAATAGGAATTTTAAACAATATTAAGTTTAAAACCCTATTTAGATTTGAAACTGTTAATAACTGCGTCTATATTGGCTTTTTGAGTATTCAAAGTGTTTCCTATGTCAGAGCCTCTTACTATGCTAGCTATCACATAGAATTTATCCCCTTTTTGCCAGGTTATAATTTTAGCCTGTGATTTATGGTTCTGACCGTTATCACCGTCATAGGTAGTTTGTGTGGCTGAAACTCCATCCACGTTTATGCTGGAAGTTCCAGTTTTATTATAACTCACAAAGAGTTGCTGGGTGAATAATGAATTAAATCCATCATTAGTATAACCCATTGAGTTATTTGCTGCCATTACCAAAATCCCTGCTACTTTTTCCCCATTTGGATCAACCATGTATTGAGGATCCATTATCCAAACCATTGATCCGGTAGTGTCACTCACTGAGCTGTTCACAGTCCAGTTTTTAGGATAGTTAAACGAGAACTGATCGTTGGTGAACTGCTGGGTAGCTACCTGATTGGTGAAGGGTAGAGATAAAGATTGGGAGTATAAAGAGGGTACAACCATTCCAAGAATCATAACTACGGCTGCAATTATAATAACGTTTCTACCATGAAACTTTGCATTCGTATTATCCCGAGTATAAAGATATACACCAATGATAAGACCAATAAGACCACCTAATAAGGCGAATATATAACCTAGAACTACCACTACCTTTGAAGGATTTTTGGGTCCAGGTTTATTCGACCCCGATTTATTAGATGCAGATTTATTGGGGGTTAATTCAGTCCCGCACTCTTCACAAAAAACAGCATTTTCCTGGTTTTTTTTCCCGCATTTTGGGCAATACATTTTATTTATTACCTCCAATAATTATTCCATAGTAAAATATTCAGTTTTACTAAATAAAATTATTGTTATGCGCTATGGTTATTGTAAGTGGATAAGAGTGATTGAACCAGATTAAGTTAGCTCTGTTGTATAAAAAAAATCTGTTGTATGAAAAAAATTTTAAATATATTTCTTATAATCCTGAAAAAAATAATTAATTGAGGAGTGTCTCTAAATAAGTGGATTCTCCCCCTCAAAGATAGATACTATCTCCTCTTAATTGTTTTTTAATTTACTAATCCTTTTTAATTTACTAATACAATTCCATCTCCACTATAATTGATAAGCAACAACCTTAAAACTCACAATCTGATTTTTAGGGTCATCGAGGTATGTTTTGAAATATCCAGTGGAACCAGGCTGGAAATTAGTTATATCACTGGTATTCTCTTTACTTACCTCAAGATAAGTTTCATGGTTGGCAACTATGTTACCTGCAGAATCATAACCAGTACAGTTTATCCAAACATTTTGAATATTGGTATTTCCATTATTTTTCAAGTATCCTTCAATGACACTTTGGGAACTGTGACTGATTCCAACCACGTTACTGAATTCTAGACCCCCGGTGCTGGATGAAGTGGATAACAGAGTTAATTGGGTTTGGGGAGTGAAACTACTAGATAAAAACGTGTAATATGACGCGTAAGATACCACTGATAATAAAATTAGTAAGGTTATTGTAACAGCCGAAACTCTGACCTTATTTTGGTGTCGGAACCAGGTTCCAATCCCATTAATCTTATCCGGTCCATTTAGGTTAGGGATTAAGTCCCGTAGTATTGGGAGCATTTCCTGATTTATGGGGATCTCTACTTTTTGGGACTGATAATTAAATCTGAGACAGGGATTGGTAAAGATCAAATGGGTGCACCAGGTAACTTCTGGTTTTTTGATTGCCTCCAGATCGTAATCAACAGGAGTGAACCGGTATAAAGTGGCGTTCATGTAACGTCGATATGTTTTAAACACACGTATATATTTTTTATTCAGCTCCACGAATTCAGATTTCTCCAAAAAATATCCTCTAACATTTTTTAGAGGATAACCACAGTTGAGGCAGTAATCTTCATCAGAAACCATGTTTTCACATTCTGGGCACTGCTTTGTGGTTAAGCCTCCAAAAGAGACCTTAATAATGAAATACTGCAATTTCCTTTTGACACTGGTAGAAAGAAAAGATAAAACCAGGAAAATAAGAAGTGCAAACAAGAAAAGTGTAAAAAGAGAATTTATTTGATTCCGGAAAAATACAATAACAATAATTGAAACAATTAAAAGAATTATTCCCGTAATATCAAAAATTTTCAAAACACGCAGGAAATTCTTTTCTTCCTTAAGATTTTCACCACAATTATCACAAGTTTTGGCACCACCAGCAAATTCTTTACCACATTTCGGACAATAAACCATTTATTCACCCCATTAATAGTTATTGTCTATTAATACTGAAATTTATCTAATAAACGTTTCTGTTTATAAACAAATAATAATAAAATTACTGAAAAACTCATAATAAAACTTTTACTGTTTATTCAAAAGCACATAAACCAATGCAAAAAGAAATAAAAATCAAGTATTTATCTACAAATTTATTATATCACTAGAAAGTCGGCAGTGCCTCCTGGAAAAAGAAAAAGATTACAGGTAATTATTACATATACATTTACTCACAACTTTCATTGAAGAAATACTGTCCATTTATGAGGATTAGATGGAATATAGAAACAGGACACAGAGAATCTAACCAACAACTCGGATTCAAAGAATACCAAATACGCAGTAAAAAAGCAATAAACGATTTATACGGGTTATATTTGGTATTTTGGACTGTACTACTTCTTTTAGAAATAGATCCAAAAGAAACGCTGAAGAGAAAACAATAGGGGAAATGACAGAACAAATCAAAGCATCATGAATCATAGCACTCCTAATCAACGTTTTTAACTACTTAAATATACCTCCATTAGACAAAGGACTTTACAAAAAGATAAAAAAACATGGGATTAGCAATTAGAATAAAAAAGTATTTTAAGCAACTAAAAATAATAAAAACTTCTATTTAATTCTGGCTTTATTTTCAGTTACTTTTTTTTTATGAATACAATTGATTAAGGTGCTCCACCTGCTCCTCCCAAATTTTCTCCAGTCACGGCATCTATTTCAATTTCACCCACATTCTGTCCATTTTGGACGAGAGGCACAACGTATACCTTTTTCCCATTAAATGTCTGGAGTACGGGAGTTCCTGTGGTTACACCAGGTTCTTCAACGTATTGCTGGGCTATACTTTTTGCTTTTTCAGGTGATATTAAATTAGTGCTGTTTGTGGTATTGTTAGCATTGTTACTGTTGTTATTGCTCTGGTTAGACATGTTCTGAGTGTTATTCTGGGTGCTGTTAGTATTGGTGGTACATCCAGAAACAATTACCATTAAAACTATCAAAGCCAGTAGGGCCACTGTTGATTTTTTAATCATTTTATCTACCCCTTAACCATTGATCAGTTCTTGACCAATCATCAGTAATTAATTTATAGATGAACCTTTATTCCTATAAAATTTTGGTATTTCCATTTGATGATCATGAAAATCAGGTTAAGGAATTAAACAAACACCCTAAATAACAAAATAATCCATATTTTAACTTAAAATTTAAAATCAAAAAAATTATTGATTTTAAAATAATAAGATATTCACTGGAATAATCAGCCAGCATTGGTGTTTATCATCTGTCGGTGGGGACATAGGAACGTGGTTCTACCACCTACTTTTATAGTCTCCAATTTTTCTCCCTCAGGGCATTCACCATCTTTATGGCGGTGGGGAAGAAGATAAGATTCTGGAAGGGATTTGATATTATCATTACATTCTATGGCTTTTTGCAGTACCTTTTTCATATTCTGAAAAATTTGTTCCCATTCCTGTTTATCTATAAGATTTGCACGGGTCAGAGGATGCACTTTGCTCTGGTAGAGTATTTCATCAGCATACAAATTACCAATACCTGCTAAAATGTTCTGGTTAAGTAGTAATGGTTTTATCATACCCTTTCTACCATGAACTATGTCATAAAAATCTTTGAAACTCACTTCCAGTGCATCTGGACCCAATTTTTTATTTTTAATGAATTTATCAGGATCCAGGGTCAGGCCCAGTTTTCCGAATTTACGGGCATCATCAAAGGCCAGGAAATTATCTCCTGAAAACTTTATTAATAAACGAGGATATCTGGAAGTATTTTGATGTTCGTAGTGCAGATAGCCTGTCATTCCAAAGTGCATTATCAGGAACAGGTCATTGTCTAATTTTCCGAAGAGATATTTCCCGTATCTAATGCTTTCTGTAAACTCATGACCTTCTATGGCTTTTTTCATCTGACTGCTACTGGTTCCCACCAGAATTTCAGGACTGATCACATTCACGTTGGTTATCAGTTGGTTGAGTGAAGTTTTATCAAAATATTTTTTGAATATTTCCACGCTGGGTAGTTCAGGCATTAAGTCACCATTAAATTTCATTGTCAGTTTTTATTTATTACCTTTAGTTAGAGTTTATAAAAAAAGTTATTTGGGGTAGATCTATTCATGATAAATTTTTAGTAGCTTTCTAGATAACTTATCAGTAGCTTTCTAAGTAACTGTTTGTAAATTTACTTAAAAATAGTTTCAAAAATAGTAATTTCAAATGGGAATTGGGATTATGTATTATTGAGTTTTTGATTTAAAATTATAATTAAAATTATACTTTTAAGGAAAATACTATTGACTAGAATAGAATTGGCTTTAATTATGATATTTTAAAAAAGAAAAAGAAAAAAAGGAGGTAAGGGGGTTTGAAAGTGGATTTTTGGAGGGTGTTAAACTGCTTCTTCTCCCCTTTCTCCTGTTCTGATACGGACAACATCTTCTACAGATGAGATGAATATTTTTCCATCTCCAATATCCCCGGTTTGTGCTGTTTCAACTATGGTTTTAACAACACTGTCTGCATCCTCATCTGCTACGATGATTTCCAGACGGGTTTTGGGTAGCATGTCGATCCGATAATCACTTCCCCTGTAACTTTCAGTGATGCCTAGTTGTCTTCCACGACCTTTTACTTCGGTCACAGTGATTCCGTTGCATCCTATTGTTTCAAGGGCATCTTTAACTTCGTCTAATTTGGTCGGTCGGATAATGGCCACTATTTCTTTCATCATATCACCTCTAACTTGCGCATATATTAATTAAATCCTGTAACCGGTTTCTTCGTGTAGAGAAATGTCCAGTCCTTCGATTTCTTCTTTTTCATCCACGCGCAGTCCCATGGTAATGTCAATGATTTTACCTATTATCAGGGTGACAACGAAGCTGTAAACTCCTACTACTGCAATTGCAATAATTTGAGTCACAATTTGTCCAGGGTTACCGTAGAATACTCCGGTTCCCAGGGAGTTGATGAATGGTGCTGCGAATAAACCTGTGGCCAGTGCACCCCATAAACCAGACATACCGTGTATACCAAATACATCAAGGGCATCGTCGTAACCCAGTTTTGGTTTCAGGTAGCTTATGGCTAAGTATGAAACTACACTGGTTATCAGACCAATAATAAGGGCGCCCGGTAATGTTACGAAACCTGCTGCTGGTGTTATTGCAACTAATCCTGCGATTGCACCAGATATTGCACCCAGTAATGTTGGTTTACCAGTTTTTAAGTAGTCGATTATTACCCAGGAGACCATTGCTGCGGCAGTGGCGGTGTTGGTGTTGATGAAAGCTTGACCTGCCAGTCCACCAGCACTTAGGGCTGAACCTGCGTTGAATCCAAACCAGCCGAACCATAATAATGCGGCACCGATAACGGAGTAACCGAGCTGGTGTGGGAGTAATTTAGTGTCTTTCCTTTTACCGAGTAACAGAGCTAGAGCCAGTGCTGCTACACCTGAGTTTAAGTGTACAACGGTACCACCGGCGAAGTCCAGTGCACCTAATTGGGCTAAGAATCCTCCACCCCATACCCAGTGGGCTATAGGTACGTATACCAGAGATATCCAGGCAATGGAGAATACTATCCATGAAGAGAATTTCATTCTTCCCACTACTGCTCCAGATATCAGAGCCAGCGTAATTGCGGCAAAAGTCATCTGGAAAGCAACATAGACAGTTTCAGGTATGGTTGGGGCGAGTGTGGATAACTGGTCCACTCCTATTCCACTGAATAGAAGATTTGCGGGGTTTCCAATTAGCCCTCCCAACATATCTGCCCCAAATGCGAACTGGTAACCATATAATACCCAGATAATACTGGTTATGGAGAATGCAATAAGGGACATGAACATTGTGTTTAATACATTTACTTTCTTGGCAAGACCACCGTAGAAAAGAGCTACTCCAGGCACGGTCATGAGCAGTACCAGTGCAGTGGATATGAGCATCCAGGCGGTGTCACCACTATTTAAAACAGGGTCCATTGATTTTTTCCTCCTTTATTCATCTTATTTATTAAAATTTGGCTTTTTTTCAAAGATATTTGTAAACAAAGATACAAACACTATTTTTTTATTTATTAGAGATATTTTGGTTGTTATGGGCTTAGGTCAAAGGCCTAAAGCACTTTTTTCCTATTTTTTCATTTTATTATTTCATGAAAAATTCACCCCATCTACCGGATATCGGAAGCATACTTCCGACAACTGATCATTGTACCTTCCTCCTTATAAATGTTTTGGTTAAAATGTAATGAAAAAACCTATGCCCAGGTTTTGACAGGTTTTTAGGTGATCCTTTAAGGTTAGTACACTAATTTATGAGAATTATTTAAAAATTGCAGATTTAAAAATTGCAGAAATTGATGAATAGACTTAATGGATTGCTGTATAATATTATCAGAATAATCGTGTAGTAAGATTAATAGAATATTTTATTTTAGATTATCAGGATATCAAAAAATGAAAGAAAATAATGAGAAAAAGATAAAAATGGGAAATATTTAGTTTGTTTAAATTATATTGCTTTATCTCCCCTTTCTCCGGTACGGATTCGTATTACTTCTTCTACTGGGGATATAAATATCTTCCCGTCTCCTATGCAGCCAGTCTGGGCGCTTTTGACAATGGTGTCTACGATCCCGTCTACATCCTCTGTTTTGGCAACAATTTCCAGTTGAGTTTTAGGGAGCAGATCTACCTTGTAGTCAGTGCCTCGGTAACTTTCAGTAATTCCTAACTGTATTCCCCGTCCTTTAACTTCTTTAACTGTCAGCCCATGGCAACCAATTTCTTCCAGAGCCTGTTTAACATCTTCTAGTTTATCGGGTCTGATGATAGTTATGATTCTTTTCATTTCATCACCTCTATGATCTCTATAAGGGTGTATGGCAGCTTTGTATTTTTAAAGCTGCCTATGATAGTCTGTAACCGGATTCCTCATGTTGGTTAAGGTCCAGTCCCTGGATTTCATGATCATCCTCAACCCGCAATCCTATGGTCATGTCAATAACTTTGGCAATAACTAGGGTTAATATGAATGAATAAGCCCCGATTATGACTATGGCCAGGAGTTGAATACCAATTTGGCCGGCATTACCTGCGATCAGCCCTCCTTTAATGGCACTGTTTATGAGAGGTGTTGCAAAGATACCTACAGCTATTGTTCCAACAATACCGCAGACACCGTGTATCCCGAATACATCTAAGGCATCATCATAGCCTAAGAGTGGTTTTAAGTGTGAAACTGCGTAGTAAGAGATTATTGATGCAACGAAACCAATTATAATGGCAGATGTAACGTTAACATATCCGGCAGCTGGTGTTATTGCAGCTAAACCGGCTATTGCTCCGGATAAAGCACCTAATAATGTTGGTTTTCCAGTGTTCAGTTTATCCATCAATACCCAGGCCAGCATTCCTACACCTGCAGAGGTGTTGGTAACGATCATTGCGGAAACTGCTAAATTTGTAGCTCCCAATGCTGAACCTGCGTTAAATCCAAACCAACCGAACCATAGTAATCCTGTACCAATTACAGAGTAACCAAGATGATGAGGTAATAGTCTAGCATTTTTACGAGCTCCTAATAACAGAACCAGTGCTAGAGCAGCTACACCTGAACTTAAGTGAACCACGGTACCTCCAGCAAAGTCCAATGCACCCCACTGAGCTAAAAATCCTCCACCCCACATCCAGTGGGCTACTGGAAGGTATACTAGGGTTAACCATACTGGAACAAATACCAGCCATGCGGAGAATTTCATACGCTCCACTATTGCCCCGGATATCAGGGCCACGGTTATGGCGGCAAAGGTCATCTGGAATATGGCGTATAGTCCAGTTGGAATGGTGGGTGCCAGGGCAGCCAGGGAGTTTGATTCAACAACTCCATTGAAAAATGGGTTGGTCAGGGCACCAATTACTCCCATAACATCGCTTCCAAAGGCCAAGTTGTATCCATATATAAACCAGAGAACACTTACCATTGAAAATGTGATGAATGAAAGGAACATTGTGTTTAAAACGTTTTCTCGGCGAATAAGCCCTCCGTAAAATAGGGCCACTCCCGGTATTGTCATAAGAATTACCAGAGCAGTGGATATTAACATCCAGGCAGTATCACCACTACTAAGAATAGGATCCATTAATTTTTCCTCCTTTATATAAAACAGTCTATTTTTTGTTGTTTTTCCACTTTCAACCTATAAAAAACTTTCAACCTATTAAAAATGTCCCCCTTGCAGGATTGGTTAATTAAATAAGTAACCGGAATTCACTGGCAATAGGATGGGGGAAACATACTTCCGATTATGGATTTTGTTATATATATAACTTTTGTCATTAAAACTTAGAAAAGGAATTTAATGATTTAAAACGTAATAGTAACTGGTTTAATTTAATATTTAGCCAGTGAAAAATAGTAATTCAGATATACATATCATTCAAATATAAAATCATTTTTCTAATAAAATCATTTTTTTTTATGAGAAAAATTTTTCTGATAAAAAAGTAGCATAATATATTTTCGTAAATGTAATGCGAAAATTTTTATTTAAAAGTTATTTAAAAATTAATTAAAAATAAAATAAAAGAAGTTAAGGAGTTTATATTACTTTAACTCCTTATTGGTGCTTCTAAACCGGCCATTTTCACTCCGGTCATGGCAGATGACTCTACGGTTAGAGCTCGCAGATCATCCTTTTCTAATTTTAGAAGATCGGTGTTACCGGCCTGCTGTGTTAGCATCACTGCTTCTTCGGTCATGGCTTCAATGTAACGGGCCACTCTTTTACCCCCTTCCATGTAATCCAGTCTACGGCGCAGCTGAGGATTCTGGGTGGCAATTCCCTTACGGCAGGTTCCAGCGTAACACATCTGACAGACCCGGCAGCCAATACTTACCAGTGCACTGGTTGCAATGTAACAGGCATCAGCTCCCAGAGCTATTGCTTTGGCAACATCGGCACCGTTCCTTATACCACCAGCAGCAATTAGACTTACTTCTTCCCTTAAGTTTATGTGCTTTAAGGCTTCATCGGCTTCAACTATGGCTGCTATGGTGGGAACTCCACTGTGTTCAGTGACCACATCGGGTCCAGCTCCAGTTCCTCCCTGCATACCATCCACCACTATGGCGTCTGCTCCAGCTTTGGCTGCGATTTTCACATCATCACTGACCCTTCCGCTGGTGAATTTCACCATGATGGGTACTTTCCAGTTGGTGATTTCCCTAAGCTGGCTGATCTTCATTGAGAGATCTTCAGGTCCCACAATGTCCATGTGACGGGCAGGGCTCAGGGCATCGGTACCTTCTGGTATCATCCTGATTTTGGAGACTTCGGCAGTGACCTTCTCTCCTAAGAGGTGTCCTCCCATACCAGATTTTGCTCCCTGACCTATTTTGATTTCCACTGCATCGGAGTTGTTGAGGTAATCGGCACTGACACCGAAACGACCGGAAGCGTACTGGGCAATGAGTTTTTTGGCGTATTTGCGTTCTTCTGGAAGCATTCCCCCTTCACCGGTATTGGTGGCGGTGCCAGCCAGGGTGGAGCCCATTGCCAGGGCGATCTTGGCTTCCTTGGAGAGAGCTCCGAAACTCATAGCAGCGATCATGATGGGTGTATCTATAACCAATGGATTTTCAGCGTAACGGCTTCCCAGAACTACCCTGGTGTTGCATGGTTCCCTGTACTTATCTATTGGTGGTCTGGAAACCTGTGCTGGTACTATTACCAGGTCGTCGAAGGTAGGTATAACCCTGGTGGCACCACAGCCCCTAACTTTGTAGGATCCTTCGGTTGATTTTCGGTTGATTTCCACCAGATCGGTTAAACTCCACACGTTCCTCCGGTCTTCTTGAACAGCGTTAACCTCAATAGCTTGATTGGGGCACATTTCTTCACATATGCGGCAGCCCACACAGTTTTCATGGTGTAATGGGAATGGTTCATCATTCACTATTTCGTACACGTCGTGGGGACAGTTGTTGTAGCAGGAGTAACAGTTCTGACACAGGTTTTCATCACGGTTGTCACAGAGGTACCAGCAGCAACCAGGACGGTCGAAGTTTCTCTTGCAAAGTTCCTGATTTCTTTCAATCTTAAAAGGCATCTATGACACCTCCTTTTTAGAATCTTTATTGGGATTCATTTTATGGTTACTTTTAAGTACTTTGAAAACTGGGGCAGCAGAGTATTTGGTGCCGGCAGCTTTTGTAACCTCTTCAGTTTTTGATGTTATGATTGCTTCTGGTTTCCATGGATTATCATCCATTTTATCCACAACAATTACTTCATCAGTTATATTTTCATCTAAAATGTAATTTAAGAGGGCAGTAGCCACTCCTCCATCCTGACCATCCACACCATCTGCACGGGCAGATACAATCTTAATGTAATTTCCCAGAGCTTTCTGGTCCAGGTCACGGCTAAGGACTTCCTGGGATAGATAAGTACGGGGACAGGCCACGTAACATAAATTACATTCTGGTGGACAGGTTCCCTTCAACTGAGGTTTACGATCTTCAATGGATACTATGTTCTCCGGACACACGTAATAACAGGCCCCGCAGAGCACACAGCTACCCACATCAACCACATCTGACTTTAAGTCCTTAAACTGGCAGGATGAAACTTCTTCTGTGAACTCTTCATCATTGATATACCTCCGGTAGAGCACTGGTCTGGCCACAGATTCCCTCTTTTTTATCTCTTCCCTGTTTTCAGTTTTCTTCTTATTGGCTAACTTCTCCAGCAGTACGAGTCCTGACTCTTCAATGGCTTTGGTTTTAATATAACCTTCAGCTTCAGCTTTATTCAAAGCTTTAAGTCCTTTTTCTGTTCTGGCAATGACGGTGGACCATCCTGGAGCCGAACCCACGGATCCCACCGATAGGTCAGCCAGTTCTGAGGTGTAATCCATACATACCTGGCAGTTTTTCCTCATGCAGACTTTGGCCTGGGATAATGGAGATTTAAACACATCCCCATTTTTAAGGTAAGCCCAGAGGTGTCCTTTCTCCACTCTGAACTGGTCAATATCATCCATTTCAATGTTATTTTGCTTCAGGAACTCTTTTAGGTAACTGTGGGAGAAGTTTTCCATGCAAAAGAGTCCTAACTTGAAATCTACTGGAGAATCTCCCAGAATATCTGAGTAGTGTTCCATCTTTTCGGAGGCAATGATATGGCAGGGAGTTCCCACTAGAGTAACACTCTTCTGGTTGTTATCGGTCATTATTTTCCCTCCTCTGATTCCTGACCATAGAATGGCCGGGCACTACGTGGCACTATTTTACGGAAATTTTGGTATTTTTCTTCTTCCAGGTGGAAATCGTATCCTTCCAGAAGTTCCCTTAATTCTTCCCTTTCTTCTGCTTCAAGTTCTTCTACCTTGGCGTTTTTACCCAGACTCTGGATGTTACCCGCCACATAGATGGTTCCTCTGATTATGGATTCACCTGCATCGTCAGAGATATCTCCCAGGACGATTATACGGCCACCCATCATGAATAGACCACTCATAAATCCAGAGTTCCCACCAATGATGATGGTTCCGTTTTTCATGATTTCCCCGGTACGGGCGCCTACACTTTTACGTACTACAACTGTTCCCCCGTAGATTCCCTGGCCCACACCGTCTCCAGCGGAACCATCGATGATAACTTCTCCCTCAGTCATGTTATCTGCCGGGAACCAACCTGCGTTTCCATTGATGTGCACCTTGGCTCCGTGGATCATTGTACCTGCGAAATAACCGGCTGACCCGTCAATAACCACCTCTACTGGTTCTGTTAATCCGGCTGCCATGTAATGCATTGCGTTGGGATTTTCAATTAGGATACGATCATTTTCAGGGGCTGCCTGTTTAATGGTCCGATTAAGTTCCCGGGCTGTTTTTTGTTGAGCGTTTATTTTGAATTCCTGCATTTGTTCCACATCCTAGATGGTGTAAGCACGAGTCTCCCCTGGTGATATCTGTTCAATATTTGAAGTATCCATAACTTCCCTTAGAGCCACTTCTTCTGAGGCAATGGCAAAGACTTCATCGTTTTCTGCCATAACACCCGGTCTGAGGCCCAACTGGTCCTTGGCAATTCCCACTCCGTTGGGTGTACCTACAATATATGAGAATGGACCATCCATGTCCTTCACAGACTGTTCCAGTGCTTCTTCCAGGCTGTAATCCTGGGATAATTTATCGGCTATGTAGTGTACGATACATTCGGTATCGTTGTTGGTCTCGAAGATGTGGCCTTTACGTTCTAATGGATCCCTTATCTTCCAGTAGTTGGTTATTTGACCATTGTGAACCACTGTGATGTCAGGGATGATGTAACTCTGGAAAGGGTGAGCGTGGTACCGGTCCACAATACTTTCGGTGGAGAACCTGGTGTGGCCAATGGCGTGGGTGCCCATTTTATCCTCGGTGTTGTAACGGGCAGCTATATCCTTGACCAGTCCCACGTCTTTGATCATCTCAAAGGAATGTGCTCCATTTAAGACAATCACATTGTCAATTTTATCCACATCCATTATTAATGGTTTTAACTGTGAAAATGATTCTAAATTTACTTTACATCGGTATATGATGTAATTTTCAACTGAAGGGATGATTTCTTCGCTTTCAATTGGGAAAGCTGCGTTGACCGTGGTCTTAACTTCATCTAAGAGTCCGGGTTTTTCTTTCACTTCAATGTTTAATAAATATTCGTGTTCTCGCAGTCCTAGACCACCATACAGTGCGAATCCTGCTGAATCAGGACCTCTGTGCTGTAGAGCGTCAAGCATGCGGGTCATGAATTTACCCACCGGGTGAAGGTTTTTATCTTTAAATACCACTCCTGCTATTCCACACAATTTAATACCTCCTTTATGAAATATTCGTGAATTCGAGTATCACCAGTAAGTTCTGGGTGAAATGCAGTGGCTATATGACTTTCACAAGCCACGGCAATGATTTTATCATGAATCTGCCCCAGTACAACTGCTTCATCTTTTACATCTAGGGCATAAGGTGCTCTGATGAAAACTCCAGGATATGGATCATCAAAGGTTTCAAGTTTTAATTCAGCTTCAAATGACAGTTTTTGTCGTCCGAAACCGTTTCTCTTAACTTTCATAGGTATTAAACCAAGCAAAGGTTGTTCATAATCGGTTTGTTGACCTAACAGCACCATACCTGCACAGGTACCCATTACTGGTATATGATTTTCCTTAATGGCTGTATCAATGCTGTTTTCTTTTATAAGTCTCCCGATTACAGTGCTTTCCCCTCCAGAAATAACCAGTCCATCACATTCTGCTACTTCTGAAGCTGTTTTAACCTTCAAAACATCTGCTTTTATGTTCATTTTGCTTACAGCTTTTTCGGTCATTACCTGGTGTTCGGAAACATCTCCTTGCAAGTCTAAAATACCTATTTTCATCATGTTTATGCCTTGTTGATTTTAGATTATTTTGTTGATAAGCGAATTATATATACAAAACATAGAATATAAAGTTACCGGAAATCATATTCCGATTAATCATAAATTTGAAATAAAATTACTAATACTTTAATAATTTTATACAATGTTTAAAATTTGGCTGTTAATTAAATTATAACTGAACAGTTATATAAATATTTCTGGTGTAGAATGATGGGATGGATCATGAAATAAATTTTAAATTCAAGTATATATGTTGAACTTAATCGATTCAGTAAAGAATTTTTAAAATAGAATATTTGGCCATTTCAATGGGTTATTATTTGAATATTATTAATATCACTGGAATTGTCAGCTCATGAATTTTCAGCTTCTAGCTTTTTTTATGTTTTTCATTTTTCAATCTACATAGATCTATTAATTATATATAAAGCAATATTTGAAGCGTTTCACTATTAAAAAAATATTTTAACCCTTTTTACTTTGGATTTAGAAAATCATAAAAGACTGGAAGATCACTATTATTAATTGTTAATAATTGATTTTTTTAGTGTAAAAAAGAGGGTGATTTAATGGTTGAACTCTATGAAAAAATGGTTCAAGAAGCAATGATGGCTCAAAAAGCCGATGTAAAAACTATTAAAAATAAGAGAGGAACTAAATTTCACATTAAAGATACCAAAGCCTATCTTGATGTGGTTCAAAAAATGGAAGCAACTGCTGAACAATCTGAATCAGTAATCAACCTCCATGTAAATTCTGTTAAGGCACATTACGATATTTTGAACAGTTTAACAGATACCATAAGGCCAGAAGACGATCCTTTCGTTGAACACTATCAAACTCCAGTGGTACTGGAAATACTTCGCGATGAAGACCCGGAGTTTGAAACAAGTCTAAATAAATTCATAGATGCCATAAAAAAATCAGAAGCCTTAATTGGTAAAGAAGTTGTCCGCAGGTACGGTGGATTCTACGGACCAACCTGTGTGGTTGATTTTGCTCTTATGCCGGGCAGTACCAGTAACACCATAAACCGAATTGTTAAAACCGTGGATATACCTTTAAAGCATAAACAGGCAATATTATCTGCTAAATCATGGGGTATGAACACTTCCTATGGTGTTGGTGAAGTTTTCGCCAATGAAATAGAAGGTGGAACAACAGTAGCCCAGGCAGTGGAGAAAGAAATAGCAGAGATCCAACATATTTACCAGAACCCTGTGGAAGCTCAGGCTGAACTTATGGATAATGCGGGACACACATCATTTGATGTTCGAAAGTACATGGCACAATACAGAGAAAAAATGGAAGATACTGTAATAGCAGCTATGAATGATGATGTGCATTATGGTAACATCCTGACAGTTCCCGCATATTGTGTGGGTGACATATCTCACCACATTGCACAATCAACCTTCAACATGTGTAAAGATGATGTGACCATGGCCATAATTGAAGCCACCACCAATGTGATGGATGCCACACTAAAACAGGCCCTTCCAGACTTCAAAAGTGAATATGAAGTACTTTCCCTGGCAACAGGATCATCAGCCTGTGCAGTGGAGTACATACTGGAACTGGACGGTTTCAATGCCCCTACTGTGGTGGATCTGTTGACTAAAAGGTTCCACAACTACGTGCAACTTTATCCCACAAGGGGAGCAGCTGCAGAACTGCATAACAGTGACTTCATGGACATGATTTACCGTGGATGGGGACATCTGGACCAGGCCCGAAAGTCCCGTAATGGTTCTGCAGGTGCACTGATACCTAAAGTAGCTGGATTCAAGGTAGACCTGGAACCAGTCCACCAGAACGAAGTGATTATGAATCCACAGCGTTACACCTACCCTGCCTGTGCCATAACCGTCAGGTTCTCCTCATTAATGAGACTGGCTGATTACCCCTGCCTCTTAACCAGTGAACCGGTAACTGCCACCTTAATGACCAACATCATAGCCCTGCACAAGGAAAGCCCAGCTTCCCCTGCAAGAACCTGTAAAAACTGCGCATCAGCATCACTGGTTGATTTCAGGCACAACCACTGCCAGTGGAAAGAAGCAGTATAAACCATGGGTTAGGTAACTGTTAACGGAGTATAGGGGTAGTTTTTGGGTATAATTTACCCTCATGTACGCTGATTTGGGTTCAATTGACGGGTACACTTGGTTGTTCATTAAATTGGGTAAACAAATCGGTTACACCAATGAGTCCACTAAACCAACAATACAACCTATCAACTACCTATTTATTCCCATTTTTTAAGCGAATTTTAGTAAAAAACATGAATTTCAGGGGGTAACAAGATGAAATGTTATATCTGTGCAGAGGAAGGCAAATCTACTGATGCAGTTGCCATCTGCATAGTATGTGGTATGGGATTATGCATGGATCACGCCATCCGACAGGAAAATGAGGTATGGACTGGGGGATATCCTTTCCCTGCAGAAAAACTCAAAGAAACCCTGCCCAGGATACTGTGTAAATACTGCAATTTAGCCTTAAAAAAAGGTAATCCTAAAGGAGGATAACTAAAATGTTCTCATTGATGAAACGTTCGGTTGCGGAACTTATTGGAACATTTATCCTAGTTTTTTTTGGTACAGGAGCAGCAATTATAACCCTGATGATAAGTTCAGGTCAAACACCTCCCAACTCCTTTAATATTGGTATAGGGGTATTGGGAGGCCTTGGTGATTGGTTAGCTATTGGTTTGGCTTTTGGACTGGCTATAACTGCGTGTATATATGCATTTGGGAAGATATCAGGTTGTCATATTAATCCAGCAGTGACTCTGGCACTGTGGTCTGTGAAAAAATTCCCCTCACGTGATGTTGGTCCCTACATACTTGCTCAACTTATCGGAGCAACACTGGCCAGTTTTGCCCTGGCTTACATCATTGGAATGAGCGCAGTAACCACAGGGGGATTGGGTGCTACTGCGCCATTTCAGGGCATTGGTTACATCCAGGCCATTGTGGCAGAAGCCATTGGAACATTCCTCCTTATGCTAACCATAATGGGAGTTGCAGTGGACAGGGAAGCTCCTCCAGGATTTGCAGGATTGATAATTGGGTTAACTGTTGCTGGTGTGATAACAACTTTAGGAAACATCACAGGAGCATCTTTGAATCCTGCCAGGACATTTGGACCATATTTGGGTGATCTGGTTATGGGAGGTTCTAACCTCTGGACATACTTCCCTATATATATTATAGGTCCAATAGTGGGAGCTATTTTAGCTGCATTTGTTTACAGCTATCTTTCAGAGGAGACAGTATAACTACAGTTAGAATATATGTAAAACTAAAGTTATAGGGGACAGTATAACTACAGTCCCATTCCCTAATTTTTTTTAAACGGTTTTTTTAAGTTTTTTTAAGAGGTTGATTTAAACAGGTTCACATTTGAAATCTTTGTTGGGTTTTAAAAATTAACATATTCATTCTAGGGTCATTGCTGATAACTAAACGCTGAGATATAGAAAGAATGTAATAATATAGAATTCAATGAATTAAGGAAACAATCAAATAATATTCCAATCCTTATTTTGCATACAAGTAATAATATTTTAAAATCAGTTTTAGGGATAAGCTTATTATATGTGCACTAAAATATATAATCCATTAAATGACCTTTTTCAGGATCAGAAATTTACTAATTTAAAAATTTACTAAATTAAGCTAAATTGATATAAAAATATCAAAAATTTAAAAAAAAATATTCGATATTTAAATATTCAATATTTTATTACACGGATTATGGAGTGACATTATATGAAAAAAGCACCTATCGCTTTAGTAGCGGTAATAGTAGTATTTGCATTTGTTGGGGGTTATTTCACGGGTATTATGAACTCCGCCGGGAATTTAACACTTAACATAAGCAACAAAAGCACAGATACAAGTAGTAATTACGATACCCCGACTACTTACTCAACCAACACAGCAAAAACCACCACTAAAAGTACAGCAAGTACAACCTCATCTGCTGATACATCTACACCATCTACTGACCAAGTTACACCCTCTACTAACTCTCAAACTGGTGGTAATGGAACTAATTAAGTTTGAGGAATATGGTAAGTTAAGAATTTTTGAACTAGATTTTTGATTTAAGCAGGTTTTAGGTATAGGGTCACAATTCGACCCTAAAACACTATTTTTTTATAGGTTTTTTACAGATTTAATAATATAGAAATTAAAATAATGTAAAAATTAAAGTGTATTACATTAAGATAAGAAAATCTCTAACATGTATTTAAAAAGGGCTATTTTGAAAAGTTAACTTTACCTTCCAGTGATGCCATCACTTCATCGGTGGCGTTTTTAACAACTCTGGCAGCTGTTTTAAAATCTTCAAGTTCTTTATCACTCATTTTTCCACTGATAATTCGTTCCACTCCATTTATGCCTAATTTTACAGGTACTCCCAGGCATACATCGCTTACATCATCAATTTCACCGTCGAGGTAAGTGGTGAGGGTTAGTATTCTTTTTTCATCGTTTATAATGGTTTTAACAATGTTGGAAATAGCGAAGGCAGGTCCATATTCAGTGGCACCCTTCTTGTTAATGACGTAACTGCCTGCATTTTTAACTTTATCCACAATTGCATCAACATCAAATGATTGGTACTGGGGGAAGTACTTCACCAGTATTCCACCAATGGAGGTGGAACTTAAAAGCAGCAC
>NZ_OY762014.1 GCF_963665055.1 uncultured Methanobacterium sp. | reverse complement strand
GGGACTATCTACGTTGGGAGTCGTAATGGATTATATGCTTTGAACCGGGACGGCACTATTAAATGGAGCTATGCTACTGGTGAAATAGTTGGTTCTCCAGCTATTGGCCGTGATGGTACTTTGTATGTAGGCACCATCACCGGCACATTCTATGCTTTTAATAGCATTGGAGCAGATTTTAACAGTACAACTGTGAATAGCACAGCCATGACTGAACAGTTTAATGGTACCACAACAGGCACACCTAAATCATGGAAATGGGATTTCGGTGATGGAACCACATCCACAGAACAGAACCCTAAACACACTTACAGTAAATCTGGTGTTTATACAGTTGTTTTAACGGTGACTTTAGATAATGGTAGCTTAATTCAGATAACCAAAATCTTGAGCATAGAAAAAGTAGATTCAACAGCACCCACAGTAAATTCCAGCTTACCAAGCGGAACCTATAACACACCACAAACTGTGGTACTTAATGCTACCGACGATAGCGGTAATGTTACTATTTATTACACCACAGATGGCACCGACCCCCAGACCAGCAGTACCAGACACATCTACACCAATCCTATTGTGATAGGTGGGGATACAACGCTCAAATACGCTGCAGTGGATCCCTCAGGCAACTGGAGTTCTACTAACACAGAAGTTTACACTATATTACCGGTTATTTATGTGCAGAATGCTTCTTATTACAATAATGGTTCACTCAGTGATCAGATTCAAAAAATACTGGATAATGCCCCTTCAGGAAGCATTGTGATCTTCATGGGATCAGTTTACGATGATCTGAAATTAGTAATTAACAAAGAACTTTTCTTAGTGGGCAATAATGGAACTAAAATCATTGTTTCGGATCTATCTGGCCCAGCAGTATTCTTAATCAACGGACCCCAGGCTTCAGGGGCCCAAATAATTGGATTCAACATAACCACTAACACTATTCCAGGAATACTCGTAAATAACACCAATAATGCCACCATTTATGATAACAGCGTCAGTTCAACCGGTGGATCAGCAATCCTGGTAAACAATAGCTCTAACACTCAGATTTACTATAATCAACTCATAAATTCCTCCACTGGAATAAATGTTTCCAGCAGTAATAATACTCAAATTTTTGCAAATCTCATTTCAGGCAATGCAAAAATAGGAATTTTCATTTACAATTCTTCTAACACCACGGTTAATAACTCAGTAATTATTTGCAATGGGGATAACAGCACTGTCAGTGCTACTGGCCTGTACTGTGATGAGGGGCGGGGTGTATATTTTAAATTCAGACCCATGTACAAGTGGTTAATAGTGATATAAATTATAACTGTCAGGGGAGTAACTATCCGGGGTAATGGTCCTTTTACATCGGATGTTCTAATTGACCATAACAACATCATTGATAACTACGGTGAAGGGGTCTTATTAAGTGGAAAATTACAGAATGTTGCTGTGACCTGGAACTACATTATAGGGAATGCCAACGGGGTTTCAGATGGATTATTCCAATGGTACGAACATAACCGTTGAAAGTAACCTCATAACCGGCAGTGTAGAGAGATTCGATCAAAATATTGAAAATTCTGGAAATGGAATCACCTTTGGTAGGGACTATCAAAGTGAGGTAAACAATCAAACTGGTAACGAAACAGTACAGTACAATATAATTTATGCTACGCAGGGCAGGTATGTGGATGCCCCATGATGCTAATATTACACTAGCTCCAATTGGTTTTAAATTTGTATGGGGGAGATTAACTTTTATGGGAATGACCCAGTGGCCAGTGCTAATGGTGATGTTACACATTTTTGTTGTAAAGCCCGTACCGAGGATGGAAAACTGGTAATAAATATAATTGGGCCAAATCTTTTTATAGTAGATGTTGTGGACAGGTCAAGGAAATTCAATCAGTAATAAACTACTACCTCTTACCGCAGATGTTCTTGCAGGTCCTTTTTTCACAACGTACTTCCATAGGAAGCCCTCTGAGCATTCCTTCAAATGATTTATCTTATCAGGTTATTGCTACATTATTAGACCAGAAAGCAACTGCAAATTCTTTATCTAAAAACTTTCCCCCATTTATCTACCGAATCTAATGATCCTAAAACCTATCACTATGATGATAATCCATCTAATACCAATGGTGGTGGTTGATGGAGGGTGATTCAGGGAGTTGCCACAGCGGGTTCTGGTGGAGGTTCTGGTGGTAGTTCTGGTAGTGGGGGCATCCTCTGGTTCTTCAGCTTTAGGTGCTGCTGTAGCTGCATCTGCAGCAGGAAGTTCCAGTCAGGGCGCATTGGGTGCTTTAGGTTTCCCAGCTAAAAAAAGTTCAGGAACTAATCACCGATGAAGTAAAGAAAAATCCGCAGTTCTGGGGAATAATTGCCATTATCCTGCTCATTATCGTGGTAATATTAGTCTATTATCGCAAGGATATAATGGCCATGATTGAAAAATCCAGAAAATAGCTGTTCTATCTTTATTTTACTTTTTATTTCTTTTTTATTGGTAAATTGATGTCCATTTTCATCCATTATTTAGTATTTAATTTTGCAATCTCCTTTCATTGGGAAATTTAATTGATTAAAACGAAATGTTAAAAACTACATTTCAATATTTCACCCTAATTTTTAATTTTATAATCGTTAATTACTGATTTTAATTTATTTTAACAATAATTATATCATTTTTTTTTTATATAAACGGATATTTAAGATTATTTTTATTTAAATTGTTATTATTGCATTTATTGTTTCGAAATTTATATATAATTCCTAATTCGAATCATAGTATAATGCATTTCGATACATAATCGACTAAATTACTGTTTTACTGGTGTTAATTTTTTTCGCCATGTTTAACTCATAATTCTTCCCGTATCATCCCGAGTGAATTGTATGCTCATGATAGGGGCTCGAAGTGCAAGCATAATATTTCCACTCCTTAGGAGATGGTTAAAACAAGTAAAAGGAGGAATTAAAATTAAAAAGATCAAAAATAGGAATGTTGGCTCTTGTAATGGTTTTTATTAACCATTTCAAATGGGTGCTGCTTTTTCTGAACCAGTAGCCGCTGCCAGTACTTTCTGTTAATTCAAGCATGACCAATGATCAAATCCAAAGCATCATTGACAGTGCCGGTATTGGGGACACCATTACCTTTTTGGGAGGTGTCTACAGTAACATTGCATTGACCATTACTCAGGCTGTGAATCTGATAAGCCAGGGAGCAACCTTAATGGGCACAGGATCTTCTCCAGTAATCAGTATTACCGGGAATAACGCTGCTGGAACCAACGTGACCAATTTTCACTATCAGTAACACAAACAGCACTGGTGGTAAAGGTAATGGTATCAGTGCATCCAACACCAATAATATAAACGTGGTGAACGATACCATCCAGAACACCAATAATGGCGGTTCTTTTCAGCAACGTGAAACGGAAGTTCAGTTTCGAAATAGTAAAATCAGTAACGCCGTTAATTATGGTGTTGACGTGAATTGTGGTTATGAATTATACCAACTATGTCAATAAAAAACAACGTGGTAATTGACAACAACGTAATACTCAATACCCTCGGTGTTAGAATTGGTGGTACTTCTGGAGTTAGTGTGACCAACAATATAATAGGTAACAACTCCAACGGGTATGGAATTTAATGGTATGAATGTATTCAGCAGTCTTATGGCAAATAACACCATCTTCAATTGTTAAAGATGGAGTTAATATAGCCCAATGGACTAAAAACAACACCATTAATAACAACACTATAACTGCAAATAGGGACGGGTATTTCGGTAGTAAACCACGCCACTGATGCAGCTGGTCGTGAAACCGATACTTCAAGCTCTATCACTAACAACTACGTAAGTGGACCTAACCAGTATGCCCTTATTTATTGGTGGAAATTTCCAGGGTAATGTATCGGGTAATACATTACTGAATAGTTCAATATATGGTGTTCAGATAGTAGGTAAATCTGCTGCTAATAATGGTTTATTAAACGCTACATTTACCAATAACACCATTAATAGCTCATCTATTGGTATTTCCATGGAAAACCCAAATGTTCAGTACTTGAACTTCTCTGGTAACAACATCCAGAGTAAAGGTTACAGTATCCAGTACACCCAGAACTATATGAATAATGGTGTGGTTATCATGGAGAATAATGTTTTGAATAATCCTCAAAACTTCATAGTAAACTCATCCATGACCAATGACTACATTCAATCTATCATTGATGGAGCTAACCTTGGAGACACCATAACCTTCCTGTCTGGAGTGTACAATAACATTTCCCTGTCTATATCATACGCCCTGAATGTGGTAAGCAGTGGAGCTATCCTGAACAGTAACGGTAATTCTACAGTCTTCACTGTAAGCGGATCTGATGCTACTGGAACCAACATCACCGGTTTCACCATTAATGGCAATGGAAAAGGTTACGGTATCAATGCTACCAACACCAATGGTATAAACATTGCAAACAACACCTTAAACAACACCAAACAAGCCATTTACCTAAACAACGTGAATAGTTCGTCCATAAAATCAAACGGAATCTACAACAACACTGACTTTGCCATCTACATTTCTGATTCTGGTAATTTAACCGCCAGAAATAATGTACTGATTGATGGTAACAGGATAGTAAACAGTACTGGTGGATTATCCATTAGTGGATCCGGTTTGAGCATTACAAACAACAACATTGACATGTACAAGTCAACATCAGTAGGTATCAGTGGAGGCTCTGTCTACAATGCATTTATACAGAACAACACTATCAGTAATGGTGGAGATGGAATAAACCTTGCTGGAACTGTTTTAAACTACACCATTGACTCTAACGTTGTAAATAATATGACTCGCCGATATGGTGATGGTATTTCTATCATGAACCATGACACAACCCCAGTTTACAATTACATTACCAACAACATTGTAGACAACTCCATATTTGGAATGTGGATAGGAGGATACTTCAATGGACTTATCTCAGGTAACTCCATCAACAACGCCAGCAACATGTCCATGGATTTCGTCCAGAAAATGGGAACTGCTAATGTCAACGCCAACATTACTGGCAACAACATAACCAATGCAGGTCAGCTGGGTATTGTCTTTGAATCTCCATCTACTTACATAAACTTACAGAATAACAACATACAGAGTAACGGATTCAACGTACAGTACACTAAGAACTTCCAGAAAAATGGTGACCTCATTGTAGGAGACAGCAACAATTTAAGCAACTCTCAAAACTTCATTGTAGCTTCAACCATGAACAACACCTATATCCAGTCCATAATTGATAGCGCAATGGTTGGAGACACCATAACCTTCCTCAATGGAACTTACAGCAACATGGCACTGAGCATCACCCATACACTTAACCTGGTGAGTAACGGTGCTGTTTTGAAAGGTACTGGAACTTCTTCCATAATCAGCGTCACTGGTTCAGATGCATCTGGAACCACCATAACCGGATTCACAGTTGCTAACGCAACCGGGGCAGCAGGAATAAGTGTTGACTCTGCTAACAATGTAAACATTATAAACAACACCGCAACTGGCAATGTTGTGGGAATACAGTTAATAAACGCAGATCAAAGCAATGTTCACAATAACACTGCTGATTCTAATGGTTGGGTTGGTGTGTTGGTGCGTAATGGTACTGGGAATACTGTTGATTCCAACGTAGTGTCTAACAATCAGGAGGGTGTTGTGCTGCAGGGTTCTTCTGATGATAACCATGTGACTCATAATGTGATTAAGAATAACACCTGGAATGGCGTACTTATCACGGATGATTCGGATAATAACACTGTTTCTGAAAATTCTGAGATTTCTGGAAACAATATTGGTGTAAGTGTGTCTGGTTCCTCAGGAAACACCATTGAAGGAAACAATGTCACTGAAAATCATTGGGCAGGAGTAGCCGCATACAACTCCTCAAAAAACACGGTAAAAGACAACAAAATCTCTAATAACCAGGAAGGAGTAGTACTGCAGGGATCTTCTGATGAGAACAATGTAACTGGTAACACCATCAAAAACAACACCTGGAACGGTGTGCTTATACCTGATGCAACCAGTACTGGTAATCAGGTTGTGAATAACACTGAGATTTCTGGAAATGATGTTGGTGTTAAGATGTATTATTCCAACGGAAACACAGTACAGGGTAACAATGTTTCTGGGAACAGTTGGGCTGGAATCTGGCTCTACAACACCACAAACACCGCTGTAAACGGTAACACAGTTTCCAACAACCAGGAAGGAATTGTTCTGCAAAACAATGCAAATAACAATAACATAACTGGGAATATTGTTCGAAACAATACTTGGAATGGAATTCTCATACCAGATGCAACTTGCAATAACAATACAATTTCGCAGAACGTTGAAATTTCCGGAAATAACGTGGGAATAGACCTGTTCTATGCTATTGGAAACTTTGTTCAGGGTAACAACGTTACTATGAATAAATGGGCTGGTATTTGGGTTTACAATGGTGTAAACAACACAATCACCAATGGTAACACTGTTTCGGCGAACCCTGAAGGCATATTCATTGAAAACAGTTCAAACATAACTGTGAGTGGTAACACTTTGGTGAATAACCTCCGGAATGGGGTTTACATTTCCAACAGTTCCCTTGTTCAAGTTATCGGTAACGGTAATATCTCAGGTAATCAGGTGGGTGTTGGAATAGCTGGATCATCTTCTGATGTTCGGGTTGAAAACAACATTATAACTGGTAACAGCTGGTTAGGAGTATGGGCAAACAACGCACACAACTCCACAGTTAGTGGGAACACGATTTCTGGTAGTCAAGAAGGTGTTCTGATTGAAAACGGTGCTTATGGTATCACTGTGAGTCAGAATACTATTCAGAACAACACTGCACACGGAATAATCATCATAGGTGCTGACAATAACAACATTGAAAACAACACTGAAATATCTGGAAATAACATTGGTATACTTCTTCAAAATGCCAATGGAAACAACATAACCAGTAACTTAGTCAACAAAAACACCTGGATGGGAGTATGTCTCTTGGATACCTCCAGAGGCAATCAGATTCTGTCAAATAACATCACTGAGAACCCTATTGGAGTGCGTGTTGATACTGATAGTTCCAGTAATGTTGTGAACAACAACAGTATCACCAATAGCAATCAGTATGGTTTAACCTATGCTGGAACCAACAACACTCTCAATGCCACCAATAACTGGTGGGGATCCAATGACAACCCCAGTGCGCAGATACAGGGAAACGTAAACTACACACCATGGACCACACATTAAAAAAATAGTTTAAGGAGAATTCTTTTTTTCTCTCCTTTTTTCCTTTTCCCTTTTTTTTTAACTTTTTAAATTTAGATAACGAAAAGTTTTTGAATATGAATTTTCATTTTTTCATTTTTATGATAAGCTTATAGATTAGTTGAATCGTGTTGGTTTATAAAAATATTAAAATTGTAATTGGAAACTTAATTGACATGCAGATTAATTCATATAGTGAATGTAATATGGTGGGAGTTTTTGAGAGGCCATTAAATCGGTAATTTTTGGAAATTTTTAATAAGTTTCTGTTGTTTATTCCAATAATAATCATCTAAATTAATGATATATCGATTATAATTCTTAAAATTAATAATAGCTAACTAAATAGGTTATATTCTTTAATTCTCTCTTTTTAGTTAAAGTATAGTTATTTTATTGATTCAGTTTTTTCTTATTAGTTGTTTGTATCTTGTTCATAGTTTAATTGCTTTATTTTACTTTTTTTATCATTTTTGTTAATTATTGGGGTTATTTAATCATATAATTCACTAATCTATTTTATTTTCGGTTTAAACTGATTGATTGTTTTCAATTCATGAATCAGATTATATTCCCAATTTTTGACTAAATTCCAAAAATAACATCTTTATAATAACCATTCAATCATTATCATGTCTTCTACAATTTTATGTTCTATTATCCCATATTTTGTGTATAATAATTCTGAAAACATCTAATTAACAAAAATTTAAGTCTTAAACAAATTATCACGTAATTTTTCCCTGCAGAAATAATTTTAGTTCGTTAAATTATAATGAAAAGGATTATAATAATTTTAATACTCATAATAATGTATAAAAATGTCTTAAATTCGTCATGCGTCCAATTAAAAAAGAATAATGCTAACTAGTAAAACTCAAAACCAAATCCCAAGGGGTTATTGAAATTTTTTATAGTTAACTTTATATTATATTATCACAATACTTCGACATGCATGAATTTTCATATCATTCGTGTTAAAAAAAGAATAGGAGGGAAAAAAATTCAAAATGGAACAATCAATAGAACAGGAACTAAAAGGCCTAAGTTAGGGAATAAGACACTTATTCTTACAATTTTTTTGTTTTTTGCAATAATTTTTGCATTTGGCGTGGGTCCTGTTTCAGCAGATCCCGGAACAATCTACGTGAATAACAACAGTGGAAATGATTCCTGGGATGGTCAAAGTGCTGTTTATGATAATGTGACTGGAAGCGGTCCTAAGCTATCAATAAAGAATGCTACTGGGACAGTAACCAATAATGGTACGGTTAATATTGCTGATGGAACTTACACTGAATCAGGGATAACCATAGCCAACAACATGACCATAATCGGTACAAGCCAGAATGGTACAATAATCAATGGAAACACCAGTGGTTCATCGATATTCACCATACTATCTGGTATTTCAGTTACCCTTGAAAATTTAACAATTATCAACGGGTCTGCAGCCAGTGGTGGTGCTTTCTACAATAGTGGAACCTTAACCATTGAAAATTCTAATGTTTCAGGAAATAAAGCTACATCCACTTCAAGTACTCTTGGTGGGGGAGCAATCTACAATACTGGAACAGTAACCATCAAAAACAGTACTTTAAACAGTAACACTGCCCGAAATGGTGGTGCAATCTATAACAATAAGGGAATTGTAAATATCGACAGCAGTACGGTTAACAGCAATGCTGCAACCAGATACGGTGGTGTGGTTTACAATTCTTATGGAAATTTCACAGTCACTAATTCCGTATTGAACAACAACACTGCAACAACTTACGGTGGTGTAGTTTACAATACTTACGGGAATTTAATAGTGAGTAATTCCTCCTTTGATAAAAACACCGCATCTTCATACGGTGGTGTTATTTACAACAGTTATGGGAATTTAATTGTGAATGATTCTGGATTCACTAACAACACTGCAACAGGTTACGGTGGGGTAATAGTCAATACTGGAACCACTGCTAATGCTGCAATGATAAACTGTACCTTCAGTAACAACAGTGCCAGTAATGGTGGGGTTGTTTACAGTAGCGGTGGCACAGTGAATGTTGCCAGCAGCAGTTTACTGCAGAACAATGCAACCAACTCCGGTGGAGTATCATATATTACCGGTGGAAATGCATTCTTGACCAGTAATCTAATTGAAGCTAACACTGCCACCACAGGTGGAATATTATACAACACAGGTGGAATAGTGGCTATGCATTTCAACAGCATCGGTGCAAACAGCACTGCTATCTACTGTAACAGTGGGTCTGTGAATGCTACCTGGAACTGGTGGGGCAGTAACGCTAATCCTTCAAGTTTCGTCACTGGTAACGTGACTGTTGGTCCCTGGATAGTGTCCTCGGTCAGTACATCACCTGTAGAAATATCCTACAACGGAACTTCAGACATCACTGTGGATTTAACTCATGACAGTAATGGAAACGATACTTCAGGTCAGGGTCATCTTCCTGATGGAATTCCTGTGAACTTCCAAACTACACTGGGTAACATAACTAATGGAACCACAGTTAATGGTAAATCAAAAGTTAACCTCACTGGATCTGGTGTTGGAGGTATTGCTACTGTGACAGCCACAATTGATGAGCAAAACAGCACCACAACCGTAGCCATTGGAAAAATAATATTTGTTTCTCCAACTGGTAGTGATGTGACTGGTGATGGTAGTGAATCTAATCCTTACCAGACTGTTGGGAAAGCACTCAGTGAAAATGGAACTTTGATCCATTTATTCAATGGAACCTACAACTTGCCGGGTGATTACAACCTTAACGTTGTTGGAAACGCAACAATAAGTGGAGTAGATGCAAACAGCACTATTATCAGTGCAGAAGGACTTGGCAACATATTTAACATTTCATCAAATGTCACGTTAACCATTAAAAACATGACACTGACTAACGGCGCAACCAGCACCGGCAGTTTGATATCCAATGATGGAACGTTATACCTTGTAAATTTGATACTATCCAATGGAAATTCAACTTCCACTACTCTTGGTGGAGGAGCCATATACAACACCGGAACGTTAGATATCACCCAAAGTTTGTTCTCAGGTAACTATGCAACTAATGGGGGCGCTATCTACAATACAGGAGCCCTGTATATGAATAACAGTACACTTTCTGGGAATAATGCTACATACGGTGGTGCAATTTACAACACCGGAAACTTAAACCTGAGTAACAGTACTTTATCCGGATCTAATTCTGAAAATGGTGCTGCAGTATACAGTACTGGAACACTAACCATCAACAACGGAATATTCACGGGTAACAGTGCAACCAGAGGTGCAGGAATCTATAGTACTTCAATATTAAATGTGAATAATAGCTTGTTTACAAACAACTACGTTACATACAATGGTGCTTCGATTTACAGCGCTGGAACAGCTTATGTAACAGATTGCGCATTCACCAACAACACTGCAGTGGGTTGGGGTGCAGGAATCTATAGTACTGGTGGAACAACCACTGTAAATGGTAGTATATTCACCAATAACACCGCAGATTACGGTGGAGGTATCTTAAACAAACAAGGAACCGTTTACATAATGCAGTCCACATTCATCAACAACTCAGCATCAAGTGGAGGATCAGCTGTTTGTAATGCTGGTGATTCATGTACAACTTACATCAACTTCTGCAGAATCGTTGATAACAGTAGTGTGGCAGTATTTAACAAGAAAAGCGGTTCATTCAATGCTGAAAATAACTGGTGGGGAAGTAATTTAGATGGAACTAACCCTCAAACAGCCGGAAAAATTAATGCAGCAGTAAATGCATGGATTGTAGCAAATACAACTGCTTCACCTACTATTATTGCTGCAGATGGTGTTTCAGTTATCACAGTAGACATGACTCATGATAACAAGGGTAATGATACATCCAGCCAGGGTCATATTCCAGATGGTATCCCAGTAATCTTTGAAACAACCCTTGGTAATATAACCAATGGAACCACTGTAAACGGCAAAGCACAGATGAACCTGGTAGGTTCAGGTGTTAGTGGAGTGGCCAATGTCACCACTGCTGTAGACCACCAAAACGCCACATCAACCATTGTAATGGGTTTAAGCACAATCTATGTGTCCCCTACTGGTAGTGATGTGACTGGTGATGGTAGTGAATCCAATCCTTACCAGACCATTCAACAGGCAGTCAGCGTTATAAATAGTAACGGAATTGTGTATCTCGTCAGTGGGACCTATAACTTGCCCGGTGATTACAATGTCACAGTTACAAGAAATGCAAGTATTTTCGGAGCAGGACAGGCTAACACCATAGTTGATGCCGGAAATATGGGAGTAATATTCATCATTCCATCCAACGTAACCGTAAACATTAGCAACATGACTCTGATCAATGGTAAATACACCAATGGGGGGGCAATTGCTAACAGTGGAAACCTGACAATCACCAATGTGACCATTTCAGGAAACACAGCAACTTCCAGCAGTACCGGTGGTGGAGCCATCTATAACATCGGCACATTAACCATCAATGATTCAATCATCAACCAGAACACCGCAACTTCAGGTAATGGTGGCGCTATCTACAACAGCGGAACACTGAACATTAACAACAGCTCATTTAACAGCAATTACGCAGGTAATGGTGGAGGTGCCATAGACAATTACGACTACCAGAATGTTACACTGACCAACAGTTACTTCTACTCAAACAGCTGCGGAACACGTCACGGTGGTGCAATTGACAACTGGAAATCTGGTACTGTGGGTAATGTCCTGGTGATAAACTGTACTTTCATCAAAAACAGTGCTATGCAGTCTGGTGGTGCTTTCAACGTGGATGATGGTTGCACAGCAACTGTGATCAACTGTACATTCACCAACAACACTGCCGAAAGAGCAGGTGCAGTCAGTATATGGGATTCCAGTTCAATCAATATATCCGGATGTACTTTCACCGGAAACACTGTTACAAGTACCAGCCGAGGTTACGGAGGAGCTATTAACAGCCACAATTACAGTACCGCAATTATAACCGACTGCACTTTCATCAACAACAGTGCAGTTATCTGCGGTGGTGCAGTAAGCAATTTCAAAAGCACCATGACCATAACTGGATCTACCTTTATCAACAACACCTCCCCAATAGGTGGTGCAATTGATAATGACCCTAACAGTGCATTAACTGTGTTAAATTCCATATTCATTAACAACACTGCAACTACCGGTGGAGTTATTGAAAACTGGGATAGCAGTACTCTCAACATGACTGGTTGTACTTTCACCAACAACACTGCAGCAAGTAAAAGTGGAGTAATTGACAACACTGCAACCCTGGTTGCCTACTACAACACCTTTGTTGGAAACAGTGCACCTACAGGTAGTGTAATTACAAACATGGGCAGTGCTGACTTAAAATACAACTGGTGGGGCTCAAACAGTCCAGATTTTGCCAGTTTAATTAGTGGAACAGCAAATTACTCACCTTGGATGGTGGCAAATATAACTGCATCTCCAACTGTTGTTGCTTCAGATGGAACATCAGAGATAACTGTGGATTTAACCCATGATAGTAATGGGAATGACATTTCCAGTCAGGGTCATGTCCCTGATGGTACAAATGTAACATTTGCAACTACTCTTGGAACTATTACCAATGGTACTCTGGTAAATGGTAAGTCACAGGTGAACCTAACAGGTTCTGGTGTTAGTGGTGTGACTAATGTTACAGCCGCTGTCAACCAGCAAACATTGTCTGCACTGGTTACTTTGGGATTAAACACTGTTTACGTTTCACCTACGGGTAATGATACTACGGGTGATGGTAGTCAAATTAACCCATATCAAACTCTTAAGCAGGCTTTGAGTGTTTTGAATGTTAATGGAACTGTTTACTTGGCTAATGGGACCTACAATTTGACTGGTGATCATGGTATCACTATAAATCAGAATGCCTCCATTAGGGGTAGTAGTGAACATGGTACAATTATAGATGCATTGGCATTGGGAAATGTATTTAATATTCCATCTACCGTGACAGTTACCATTGAGAATTTGACTATTACGGCTGGTAATGCCGATACTGGTGGTGCTATATACAACAGTGGAATTTTGAATGTTCTAAACTGTAACCTTTCTGGAAACAATGCTACCTCAACTAGCTATGGTGGCGGAGCAATTTACAATATAGGGACATTATTAATCACTAACAGTACATTTACCCGTAATGCAGGTGTTAATAAGAGTGGTGGTGCCGTCTATAATAATGGAGGTACTGTAAATGTCATAAATGGCACATTTTCAAATAACACTGCCTCTTACAATGGTGCCGCGTTATATAATACTGGTAGCAGTGGTACTTTAACTGTAAGTAATTCTGTGTTCGGTGATAATGTTGCTGGTGGTTTTGCAGGTGCAATATACACTACTGGTAATTTAGTAACTGCAGTTAACTCCACATTCTACAACAATGCTGCGTTGGTCGACAATGCGCGTGGTGGTGCTATTTGCAGTAATGAGGTTAGTTCGCCTTTAAATATAATCAACTGCACATTTGTAAACAACACCGCAAACATACTTGCTGGTAGTGGTAGTTACAGTGGTGGGGCGATTTATTCTCGCGGAAATCTCATTGTTACCAACAGTGTATTTATGAATAACAGTGGAGCAAATGGTGGTGCTATTTATAATCGTGGAACTTCTTCCTCAGTGACTAACAGCATTTTCATTAATAATACAGCAGTTACTTATGGTGGTGCGATCTTTAGTGGTTCTCCATCAACAGTTCTTGAGTACAACTATTTCAGTGGAAACATAGCAAGTATTGGAACTGTTATTTACAAAGGTAGTGGCATTGTTGACGCAAGATACAACTGGTGGGGCTCAAACAGTCCAGATTTTGCCAGTTTAATCAGTGGAACTGTAAATTACTCACCGTGGATCTACATGACCATTCTTGCCAGTCCCACAACAATCAACAAGACTCAGAGTAGTCTGGTCACTGTCAACTTCAACAACCTGTTTAATGGAACCGAAGTGACAACTTTAGATCCAGCTATAGGTCACATACCCAATGGATCTTGGGTGTATTTCCAGACAGATCTTGGAAAATTTGATAAAAACGTAACGGCCACATTTAATGGAACTGCTTCTGCACTATTTGATGCTGGAGTAGTACCTGGAACAGCTAGCATAAATGCAACAGCTGATAATCAAACAGTGTATGCTGATGTGATTATTAACCCCGAGTACTTCTTAGTGAATCCTAGCATGTCCAGTGCTGAAATTCAGGCTGTTATAGATTCTTCAGGTATAGGGGATGTTGTTACGTTCCTCAATGGAACTTACAACAACATGGCATTGAGCATCACCCATACACTTAACTTTGTGAGCAAAGGCGCAATCTTGAGTGGTACTGGAACTCTCCCGGTTATTAGTGTCACTGGTTTGAATGTATCTGGAACAACAATAACCGGATTCACAGTTGTTAATGCAACTGGAACCGCTGGAATAAGTGTTGATTCTACCAGCAATGTAACCATCAGTAACAACACTTTAACTGGTAATGTTGTGGGGATACAGCTCACAAACGCAGTTCAAAGCACAGTTTATAACAACAACGTTGATTCCAACAGCTGGGTTGGTATACTGGTGTACAATGGTACTGGAAACACCATTGCTTCCAATAGGGTTTCCAACAACCAGGAAGGTGTTGTACTGCAGAATTCTTCCAGTAATAACCTTGTGACTGGTAACACCATCAAAAACAACACCTGGAACGGTGTGCTTATACCTGATGCAACCAGTACTGGTAATCAGATTGTGAATAACACTGAGATTTCTGGAAATGATGTTGGTGTTAAGATGTATTATTCCAACGGAAACACAGTACAGGGTAACAATGTTTCTGGGAACATTTGGGCCGGCATTTGGCTTTATAATACCACAAACACCTCTGTAAATGGTAACACAGTTTCCAACAACCAGGAAGGAATTGTTCTGCAAAACAATGCAAATAACAATAACATAACTGGGAATATTGTTCGAAACAACACCTGGAATGGAATTCTCATACCGGATGCAACCAGTAATGACAATCAAATAGCAAATAACATTGAAATATCTGGAAACAACGTGGGAATAGACTTATTCAATGCTATTGGAAACTTTGTCCAGGGTAACAATGTTACTGCGAATAAATGGGCTGGTATTTGGGTTTACAATGGTGTGAACAACACAATCACCAATGGTAACACTGTTTCTGCGAACCCTGAAGGCATATTCATTGAAAACAGTTCAAATACTGTTGTAAATGGAAATATTTTAGTGAATAATCTTAGAAATGGGGTTTACATTTCTAATAGTTCTCTAATTCAGGTTTCAGGTAACACTAATATCTCAGGTAATCAGGTGGGTGTTGGAATAGCTGGATCATCTTCTGATGTTCGGGTTGAAAACAACATTATAACTGGTAACAGCTGGTTAGGAGTATGGGCAAACAATGCACACAACTCCACAGTTAGTGGGAACACGATTTCAGGTAGTGAAGAAGGTGTTTTGATTGAAAATGGTGCTTATGGTATCACTGTGAGTCAGAATACTATTCAGAACAACACTGCGCATGGAATAATCATTGTTGGTGCTAGTAACAATACTATCGACAACAATACGGAGATTTCTGGGAATAACATTGGTATTCTTCTTCAGAATGCTAATGGAAACATAATCTCGTCTAATCAGGTGAAAAACAACACTTGGATGGGAGTATGTCTCTTGGATACCTCCTTGGATAATCAGATTTTGTCTAATAACATCACTGAGAATCCTATTGGAGTGCGTGTTGATACGGACAGTTCTACCAATGTTGTGAACAACAACAGTATCACTGGTAGTAATCAGTATGGTTTAACCTATGCTGGAACCAGTAACACACTTAACGCCACCAACAATTGGTGGGGATCCAATGACAACCCCAGTGCACAGATACAGGGAAACGTAAACTACACACCATGGACAACAAAATAGAAAAAATATTTTTTTAAGGGGAATTCATTTTTCCCCGTTTGCTTTTTTTTAAAATCAGATTTAAAGTTTTTATTCAATTGTCATATATTAATTGATTTTTTTTGAAAATAAACTCATTATAACCATATAAATGGACTATGTCTACTATTTATTCTTTTTTACAAGAAAAATCTAAGAGTTAAACTATATATTGGTTGTAAATACATAATGATCGACACGCATTGAACTTCATGTCCAATTAATAAATGGAGGGAACTAAATTTTAAAGGGAATCATTAATGGAACAGGGCATAATATGCCTAAATTGGGGAATAAAAAGTTTATTCTTACAGTTATTTTATTTCTTACACTAATATTGATTTTTGGTTTGGGAACGGTTTCTGCTGATTCTGGGATAATCTATGTGAACAATGAAACTGGAAATGACTCCTACAACGGTCAAGATCCAGTGTACAATAATTTAACTGGTGATGGGCCGAAGTTATCCATAAAAAATGCTACTGGTACTGTGGTTGATAATGGTACAGTATATGTTGCTAATGGGGTATACGGTGGTGAAAATAATACTAATATCCAAATAACACGGAATTTATCTTTAATTGGAGAAAGTCAAAACGGAACAGTAATCAATGCTTATAACCTGGCCCAAATATTCACTATTCAACCAGGCGTAACATTCATTCTGAAAAATGTGACATTAACCAATGCAACATCAAGCTACGGGGGATCCATATACAACAGCGGAACAATGTACTTGGATAGCTGCAGTATCACTGGAAACATTGCTTCGTCCAGTGTGGGCTGGGCATATGATGGTGGTGCAATTTACAACACTGGAACACTTAACATTCAAAACAGCAGTATCAGCCAAAATAAGGCAAAGGGCAATGGTGGTGCAATCTACAACAGCGGAACCTTAAACATTCAGAACTCCCATATCAATCAGAATACTGCTATCAGCTCCAATGGTGGAGCAATCTACAACTTTGGAAGTTCAGCTAATTTAACCATTGTTAACACAACTTTTGACAGTAACAAGGCGGGTAATGGTGGTGGTGCAATAGATAATCACAATTCAAATAGTTTAACAGTAATTGACAGTAAGTTTACAGAAAACAGCTGCGGGGCACGCTATGGTGGTGCAATAGATAACTGGAAAGATGCGCCCATTGCAGGCAGCGTAAATATAACTGGATGCACATTCACGGGTAACAGCGCATACCAGTCAGGTGGTGCTATAAATAACCACAACTACAGCACGGCAATTATAACTGATTGCATCTTCTCTGGTAACAGTGCAACAATCAAAGGAGGTGCTATCAGTAATTACCTGAGTAAAATGGCTTTAAATGACTGTAAATTCACGTCTAACAATGCAGGCACCAGTGGGGGGGCTATAGATAACGGACCAGGTAGTTTTCTGTCCATGGAGGATTGTATTTTCATTAACAACACTGCAGTAAATGGGGGGGCTATTGAAAACTACGGGGACAGCACATTAAATATAGAAAGCTCTTATTTTGTAAACAACACTGCCACAGAATTTGGTGGAGCTATTTATAATAATAACACTTCAATCGTACTGGTAACAGTATCTGGAAGCACTTTCTCTGGTAACACTGCAACCACCAATGGTGGAGCCATACACAACACAGGAGTATTGAACATCACAAGCTCTACATTCAAAGCAGGAACAGCTGGTGATGGGGGAGCTATTTTTAACAATGGAATTGCCAGTATAGAAAGCAGTATTTTCACATCTAACACTGCAAATAATGATTCTGGTGGAGCTATCTTCAATTATGATGGCAGCAACCTCAGTGTAACCAGTAGCACATTCACAGGAAACACCGCAACTTTTGGTGGAGCTATATGCAGTTATGATTACAGTAGTCTGCGTATTTACCGTACAGATGACAGGGAACTTCGATTACTCATTACTGAGGTTTATAATGGCACAATAACCACTCTTAATGTGTCGAATTGTATTTTCACATCCAATGCTGCCTCATATTATGGTGGTGCAATTACCAATGACAATTATGGATTTATGGGTGTAAATAACTCTACTTTCACATCCAACACTGCAGAAAGGTATGCTGGTGCCATTAACAACGACTTCTACAGCACAGCTACGGTATCTGACAGCATTTTCCATGGAAACAGTGCTACCAACGGTTCTGCAGGTGCTATAGACAACTACTACTACGCTTCGTGCAACGTGATGAACTGTATTTTCATCAATGGGACTGCCACTTATGGTGGTGCCCTATGTAATGATGATGACGGGCCTTTAACTGTAATCAACTGCACTTTTTCAGGTAATAGTGCCAATATTGATGGTGGTGCAATTAATAATGATGATGAATCAGTCACCCTCATTTACAATTCGTTCTTCAGTTTCAACACTGCCTTAAATGGTTCAGGGGGTGCAATTGACAGTTATTCCAGTACAGTGACTGTAACCGGATGCAACTTCACCAGCAACACTGCCCAGAATGGTGGTGCGATGGATAATATCATCGGCAGACTTACCATAAACAACTCCACATTCACCTGTAACACTGCAACAGTTACAGGGGGAGCAGTTTATGCAACAGCAGTAACCATGGTGGATAATTCTCTATTTACTAATAACACTGCAGTAAATGGTGGTGCAATTGGCATATGTTGCAGCACAGGAACTGTAACTATTAAAAATTCCACATTAAAAGATAACATTGCAACTGCTGCTGGAGGTGCTGTTTACAATTTAGAATCTGTTAATAATCGGAAAAAAACCCTAGTAATCACCGATTCATTGGTCAGTCAAAACTTGGCTAATTCTGGTAATTTTCTATACAATAATGGGGCTAACAGTGAAATACATTACAATAGCATTATGTTCGGTAAAGGATATTCAATATACTCCACCAGTGGAATAGTAAATTCACAGTACAACTGGTGGGGTTCTAACAGTCCGGATTTTGCCAGTTTAATCAGTGGAACAGCAAATTACTCCCCATGGATCTACATGACCATTCTTGCCAGTCCCACAACAATCAATAAGACTCAGACCAGTCTGGTTACTGTAAGTTTCAACAACCTGTTTAATGGAACCGAAGTGACAACTTTAGATCCAGCTATAGGTCACATACCCAATGGATCTCTGGTGTATTTCCAGTCAGATCTTGGAACATTTGACAAAAACGTAAAAGCTTCATTTAATGGAATTGCTTCTGCAATGTTCACTGCAGGATTGGTCACGGGAACAGTTACCATAATTGCCACAACTAACAATCAAACAGTCTTTACTGGTGCGTTTATTAATCCATCGTATTTCTTAGTAAATTCCAGTATGTCCAGTGAAGATATTCAGGACGTTCTTGATGGTGCGGGTGCAGGAGATTTTGTTACATTCTTAAGTGGAACCTATAACAAAATATCTCTAATCATAACTCATTCACTTAACCTGGTGGGTAACGAAGCTATATTGAGCGGTAATGAGGGATATCCTGTTATATTCATCACTGGTCTGGATGCATCTGGAACCACGGTTACAGGATTCACTATTTCTAATGCAACTGGATCCAGCGGAATAAATGTGGACTCAACAAACAATGTAACCATCACTAACAACACTTTAACTGGTAATGTTGTGGGGATACAGCTCACAAACGCAGTTCAAAGCACAGTTTATAACAACGATGTTGATTCCAACAGCTGGGTTGGTATACTGGTGTACAATGGTACTGGAAACACCATTGCTTCCAATAGGGTTTCCAACAACCAGGAAGGTGTTGTACTGCAGAATTCTTCCAGTAATAACCTTGTGACTGGTAACACTATTAGGGATAACACTTGGAATGGTGTTCTTGTACCGGATGCTACTAGTACTGGTAATCAGGTTGTGAATAACACAGAGATTTCTGGAAATGATGTTGGTGTTAAGATGTATTATTCAAGCGGAAACACGGTACAGGGTAATAATGTTTCTGGGAATAGTTGGGCTGGAATCTGGCTTTATAATACCACAAACACCTCTGTAAATGGTAACACAGTTTCCAACAACCAGGAAGGAATTGTTCTGCAAAACAATGCAAATAACAATAACATAACTGGGAATATTGTTCGAAACAACACCTGGAATGGAATTCTCATACCGGATGCAACCAGTAATGACAATCAAATAGCAAATAACATTGAAATATCTGGAAACAACGTGGGAATAGATCTGTTCTATGCTATTGGAAACTTTGTCCAGGGTAGCAATGTTACTGCGAATAAATGGGCTGGTATTTGGGTTTGCAATGGTGTGAACAACACAATCACCAATGGTAACACTGTTTCTGCGAACCCTGAAGGCATATTCATTGAAAACAGTTCAAATACTGTTGTAAATGGAAATATTTTAGTGAATAATCTTAGAAATGGGGTTTACATTTCTAATAGTTCTCTAATTCAGGTTTCAGGTAACACTAATATCTCAGGTAATCAGGTGGGTGTAGGATTGGTTGGATCATCTGATAGTCAGATCAGTAACAACAACATATTTGGCAACAGCTGGCTGGGTGTGTGGGCTAATAATGCTCATGATTCTACAGTTAGTGGAAATGTGATTTCTGGTAATGGTGGAGAAGGTGTTCTGATTGAAAATGGTGCTTACAGTATCACGGTGAGTCAGAATACTATTCAGAACAACACTGCACACGGAATAATCATTATTGGGACTTCCAGTTACAATAGAATTCTTAACAATAATATAAATGGGAATTTATGGAGTGATGTAAGTTTAGAAACTGCCGGAGAATCCGTTATAGCTGACAATACATTAGGTGACAGTCACGTTGGAATATTCCTCCAGAATTCATCTAACAATACAATAAGTGATAATTACATCTTCAACGAAACTTGGGATGGGATTTATTCAGGTTATGGTTCAAACAGTAACACTATAATGGGGAATACCATCAAAAAAGGCAATGGCTATGGTATAAGAATGCAGGGCAGTGTAAATAATCTGATATACATTAACAACCTTTTAAACACTCTTATATTGGCTTATGATGATGGTACCAACCAGTGGGATAATGGAACTGATGGAAACTACTACAGTGACTGGAACAGTACAGATCCCCGGCAGGTAGCGGGAGGAGACAATTTGGATAACCACCCTTCAACCTCACAAATCGTTTATGTGCCTCCAGGATTGGAAGAACTTATATCAGCAACCTCTAACTGCCAGGCAGATGATGCAGGGATAATTTCACTGGCTCATAACATCACTACTGGTTCAGTCACTGCCTGGGAGAAATCAAATAAAATATTCAACTGGGTGAAAGACAATATAACCTACCAATTCTATTATAACACACAGAAGGGTGCTGCAGAAACTATGAACTATGGATCAGGTAACTGTGTGGATATAACTCATCTTCTAATTGCATTATGCAGAGCATCAGCCATACCAGCACAATACGTGTTTGGAACTTACCTTAATGATAATGGAACTAAGGTTGGATATGTATGGGCAAGTCTCTACATTACAGGTGATTGGGTTTTTGCAGATGCAACCAGTACTGAAAATAAGCTGGGGGTTATAAACAATTGGAATACTTCTAGTTTACAGTTAAATGGAGTTTATACCAGTTTACCTTTTTAAAATCCTACTCCATTTAATAGTCTCTTAGGTTTTTATTCCCAATAATGCCTTTAAATAACCTAGTTTTGACTATTTTTATTTTTTTAAAAATTAACTTTTATAAAAGCATGGCTTTTCAGTATGGCTTAGTCTATATGCTATATCGATAGATGACTGATGAAAAAAACATTCCTTCTTATATTGATGGATCATACAATTAAATCATGAGAATATGTAATCCGCCTGATTTTAATCAAGCTTATGGTCCTTATTTTGCATGTAATCCTGATCTTTGTGGGGGGTGTAAGATAATGAATGAAAAATTAGATATTAAAATGGAAATTTAAAAATTAAAAAAAATAAGGTAAACGTAGCGTGTATGGGGGGTTTTTTGGGTTACGGGATGTGGGCTTAGTTACGGGGGGCTTAGTTACAGGATGTTGGGCTTATGGGGGTTTTTTTTATTCTTTTGATTTTTTAATCATGTTCTGTATGTCCCGGCGGTAGTATACTCCAATAACTGCAATTATGAGGATAATCACGGCGATTATGGCCCAGATGTTGGTGTTTTTCAGTGGGTCGTCAACTGTAAGTTCCTGAACTGTTCCTTGGGATTTTGAACCAGATGTAGATGCCTGGGAAAGGGCAGCAGTGAGGCCTACTGTTGAAGCAGAACCAGAAGATGCTCCACTTCCAGAACTGCTTCCACTTCCACTTCCACTACTGCTGCTGCCATCGCCTCCGGGACCTTTATTTCCCCCAGATTTATCAGTTACCTTTGGATCATCCGGAACGGTATTTTCATCAGGATTTGTTTTATCAGAAGTTACAACCTGTTCTACAACTGTAATTAAGTTGTTTTTAGCTTCTTCTGATATGCTGGTACTATCCACGGTTGTGTTTATACCAAAGGCTGAGAATGTGACTGTTCCCTGTCCAGTAAAAGTTACTATGGCTCTTCCACCTACCACGGTGATGGCCATGGTCTGAGAATTTAAGCTGGCTGTGGCTGCAAAGGATGCTATATTAGACACCCTCAATCCGGTTTTACCATCATAGAGAATTGCTTCATATGTGTTTTCACTGACTTTGGTAGCCACCCACACCATATCTGCGTCCCATCTCCTGCACTGGCAGTCCGGTCCGCACTGAGCATGGGTTGGCACTCCACAGGCAGGGCAACCGGACCAGTTGGAACCGGTAAGATCCTCAATAACCGGGCCACCCTGGGCATAACGTGTTTCAATATCAGTACCTGCATTACCACAGATCACATTATGGGATACAACCAGTGTATCTGAATAGGGACAGTTTCCCCCAAATACAAGGCCCCTACCATTGTAATTGTTATCAACACTGGAGTCATTAACGTATTCACTCCCGGTGATTAAATTACCTTCCAGGGTCAGGTTCTGACTGGGCCCATCCAGTTTAATTCCATTGTTATTTCCAGAAATGGTGTTGGTTAAAAAGAGACTGTTCACTGTTTCTCCAGTGATAAAAACTCCATCCCTCTCGTTATCTGAGATGTTGTTATATGATACGGTGGAACCGGTGAGGTCTGTGGTTTTAATCCCATTCCAGTTCCCGGTTATCTGGCTACCAGTAACCAGAACGTTATCTGAAGACTCAATGTAGACTCCGCTCCTGGTATCAGTTCCGTTTTTACCGTTACCAGTTATGATCACGCCATTAATCACTGTTCCAGGTGAGTGGTACATTTTTACACCATTTTCACCATTATTGGAGATAGTACCACTGTTTATGGTTGTGCTGGATGAATTTTCAATATTCACTCCGTTTTCCAGGTTTTTCAGTATGGTGTTTCCAGTTATCTTGGTGTTACTACTCCCTGAGATGTAAATTCCATTTAAAGAACCGGTGATGGTGTTATCGTTTAAGGTGGTGTTGGAACTTCCAGTAACCATGATTGCAGATCCTCCGGTGGCGCTCATGCTAACATTTGAAATAGTAACATTATTGGTGTTGTAAATGGTTATTGCAGATCTTCCACTGGTAAATATAACAAAACCGTTTATACCGGTCCCTGATGCAGTAGTTCCACTAATTAGAAATACTGGTGATGTTGAGGAGTCTGTTACCCATATTCTGGTCATTTTCTGGCTGATTATGTTCAGTTTTTTATTAACCACCAGGTGCAGATTATCGTAAGAATCTCCTAAGAATATCACCGTACTTCCACTAACTGCATTATCCAGGATATCCTGTATATCACTGTTTAACGTGCTGCTGTTATAATAAGAAGCCGGCTGCACATACTCAACGAGAAGTACGGTGTAAGTCGCATTGTAAACCGGACTCCAGTTTCCAGAGGCATCAACTGCAGCGAAATTAATGGTGCTTGTGCTGTAAATCACCAATGGATTTTTGTAAATAATTCTAGTGGTGCTGGTGCGGGGGTCAGTACCGTCATTGGTATAATAAATCGTGGCACTACCACTGTTATCACTGGCACTTAAGGTAACTACTGGGGCGGTGTTAAATTCCCCACTACCTGGGCTGGCCATTGCTGTGGGAGCAGTAATATCAGTTTCCTGAATCAGCACAGTTTTTACCCTTTTCATCACAGTTTTATCATTTAGAGTAACAGAAAGGGTCACGGTGTATGTGCCTGTTTTACTGTAGATGTGGGTGGGGTTGGCATCAGTAGATGTGTAACCATCACCGAAATCCCACTTCCATGACACAGGATGGCAGGTAGAAGTATCATTAAACTGCACAGTTGTCTCGTTAACGCTCCTATACTCAAAGTTGGCGCTGATATCATTGAAAGCATAGAATGTACCGTTAGTGGTTCCAGTATTAATACTTCCAATGTACAGTGTTCCGTTACTGCTTATTGCAGGGGATCCACAGATAGTACCCGTACTGTAACTCCATTTAATGGTTCCATCAGAATTAAGTGCATATAATCCAGTGCTGCTTCCAACGTAGATGGTTCCATCTGCACCAATGGCAGGGGATGTGACCCCAGTTCCAACTATACTTCCGATATCCTGGCTCCACAGAAGATTTCCAGATGAGTCCACAGCGTAAAGCTTGCTACTGCTTACGATGTAAATGGTCCCGTTGGCCGAAATTGCAGGGGAACCATATAATGGTTCATTAGCTTCATGATTGTTTAAAAAACTCCATTTATACACTCCGCAGGTTCCATTATCAGTAACAGCCATTAACGCCCCTTTGGTGTTTCCAATGTAAATGGTGCCATCTGGACCAATGGAGGGAGTGGAATAAATCACATTCCCTGAAACCATGAGATTGCCCATTCCAGGTACATATAATAAAAAGTACTTCAATTCATAGGTCCATTTAAGTGTCCCGTCATTTTTAAATGCGTATAATATGCCATTGTAGTCTGCAATGTAAATGGTGCCATCTGCCCCTATAACTGCTGAGTTACCGTAAAGGAGTCCCATGTCATAACTCCATTTTAGGATCTGGGTGGGGTAAATTGCATACAGGGTACCAATAGCTCCCTGATTACTGGCAGTGTAAATTATTCCATCTGAATCAATCACTGGGGATGAGCCGTAATTGTTCCCCCCTGTGGTGTATTTCCATTTAAGTGTTCCGTTGGGGCTCACAGCATAGGTGGTACTGTTGACCCAGTTGCTGAAGTATATGGTACCATCACTGCCAATGATAGGGGAACCTATTATGCTGCTCCGGGTAATGTACTTCCATTTAAGGGTTCCATCAGCTTTAAAAGCATATAAAATTCCATCATAACCGCCAACATATACTGTTCCATCAGAGCCGATTACAGCTGAACCATAAACACTGATGTCTCCAAAGGTCCACTGTGTAGTATTGGCCTGGGGGCCATTGTAATCTGACTGTCCAGTGTTGTTCTGGTTATTCTGGAAGCTGGGCCAGGCAGAATCTTCCAGACCGTAGACTCCCATAATATAGTACTGGAGGTAAAGGGGACTCCAGTTACCAGCCAGGTCTGTGGCAGCGTACATGATAATTGTAGAATCAGTAATGGGAATAGGACCAGTATACAGTTTTTTGGTGTTACTTGACTGGGGAAGAGTCCCGTCAGTGGTGTAATAAATCACTGCAGAGGGGTCATCACTCATTAATGTAACAGTCTGGGCTGAACTGTAGTGGCCTCCCTCTAAAGTGGTGTTTACAGTTGGTGCAATAGTGTCAACAGTTACCAGAGAGTTCACAGCATCATCACAAACAGCAACTACCAAGTAACTGGATCCACTCCGACTACCAGCAGTTAGGGTGGTTGTTGCTTTTCCTTTACTGGTTTTCACAGTTACAGAACGACTGGCATCAGTGCCAGATATTTTAAATTCTCCCAAAGCGTAACTGAATCCCACAGGTATTGAGGGGATACTACCAGAATTTGAAGTATCCTCACCCCGGGAGTTGGTGGCGAAATTTGCGGTAATTATGGAAGTTGCATTCTCTTTTAGGAGAATATCAGAAACATTTACTTTTAACACAATCCAGGGGTCATTGGTGGCATGATTATCAGTCGAGACTTCGTATATATCGGTTTTTCCAGGGGCAGTCAGGCCATTTTTGTAGGTGGGATTGTTGGTTCCCCACCAGTTATTAGATGCTTCCACACCGCTGCCAGTGAACATTAAACCGTAGAGGTCATTATCGTAAATAACGTTGAAATGAATAGTTGATGCCGCGTTATTGATGTAAATTCCCACTTTATTGCCGGTGATGATGTTACTGGTTATGGTGGCACTGGACCCGGGGGATAGGTAAATTCCACTGGAGCCAGTTGCTCCGGTTATGGTGAATCCGCTGATGAGCGAACCCAACCCTCCGGGAAGGATGTTAAAAACAGGTTGATTTATATCGGCGGCTGTGATTATCACCATGCCCTGGCTGATTATATTCACCCTTTTAGTTACATTCACATTCTCGGTGTAAGTTTCCAGGTATGAATGGTTGCCCACCAGTATGGTGTCACCATCAATGGTATCGATATCATCAATGGCTTCCGGGATGTTGTTGTAAATTTTCCCGGTCCGGTTGTTCACTGGTCCACCAATGTTGAAGAGATCCTTCATGGTTACAGTTGAATTATAGTAGGGGCCGGTTACAGTGAGGCTTACAGTGTAAACTCCCAGTTTGGTGAAGGTGTGTACCGGGTTTTGGTCGGTGGATGTTGTTCCATCACCAAAGTCCCACAACCAACTGTCCACCAGACCAGAAGAAGTGTCAGTAAACTGCACTGTCAGGGGGTCAGTTTCGCTGTTGGTAACTGTAGCTGTGAAATTAGCTGAATTTTTACTGGTTCCTGAAGAAAAATCATCTATATAAGCACTGTGTGGCCCGATCCACTTCACAGTCACAGTGTGGTTTCCAGAGTAAATTGGATTGAAATTACAGGTGAATTGTACCCATTTGTGTTCTTGACTGACATTATTCACTTCAAATGTTCCAACCAGAAGGCCATCAATGTACAATTCAAATGTTCCTCCCACGGAACTAACCTCCACACAGAATCCCCAGAATGAAATAACACCAATTGAGGTTAAGTCTACCGCCTGCTGCACGTAGCCATTATGGGACAGGAAAATACTGTATGTACCATCGTTGACTCTAACTGTGCTGAGTTCTGAACCAGTATCCCATCCAGTTAAACCATCTTCAAAGCTAGGGTTGGAAAATACTGTTGAATTACCCCCATTAATATCAGTAGTTATGTTATTTCCATTGATCTGGGTGTTACAGCAGGTTTGAACTTTAACCCCACTGAAAGTGCTGTTGATGTCATTTTCCTGAATGTAGGTAATTTGAGACTTTTTAAGGTAAATATTGTTTTTCTGGTATCCTGTAATGTTGTTTCCCACAATATTAGTACTGTTGGATTCAGAAATACATATCCCGTTGTATGAGTTAGTAAGGTTGTTGTATAGGATGGTGATGTTCGAGCTACCATTTACGGTGATTGCAGTTCCATTAACCGAAGTAATGTTCATCTGTGAAATAACAATATTAGTGGAGTTATTGACGAATATTCCAGAATCAGTGTCTGTAAAAATTGTAAACCCACTTATCGTGGTTCCAGACGCATGACTCCCCTTTATGGTAAACACTGGGGAAGTGGCTGTATCATAAATAGTAACTGTTCGAGTTTCACCATCATCGATGTAGGTCGCTGTTCCTATAGCGTTGATCGTTACAATTTTTGTTCCCACATAGCTGATTATATTCAATTTTTTATTGATTACAAGATGCAGGTTTTCATAGTTCGTTCCTGAAAATACTACGGTGCTTCCAGGGGATGCATTATCCAGGATGGCCTGTATAGTGGTCTGGTTGTCACTGGCATAAATAAAATGAATGATGGTGTAGTTTTCAGTGTACAACTGGCTCCATTTGCCTGAAATATCCTGTGCAGCGAATATCAGGGTGGTTGTATTGTTTAAAACAATGGGTGTGGTGTAAATGATTCTGCTGTTACTCGATTGTGGGTTTGTGCCGTCGGTGGTGTAGTAAATCACTGTATTGTTATTATCATCACTCGCTGTTAGGTTAATTGTTTGTGTGTTATTGAATGTGCCTCCATTGAGGCTGGCATTGGCGGTTGGGGATTTCACATCCACAATAATGGTTTTATTCACGGTAGCTACGCTGCCATTGGTTAAATTTGCAGTTAAACTAACCAGATAACTCCCGGACTGGTAGTAGTTGTGGGTGGGTTTTTGCTGGGTGGATGTGGTTCTGTCGCCAAAGTCCCATTTCCATGATGTCACAGGACTACTGTTGTTGGCGGTAAACTCAGCAATGGTACTGTTTAGATTTTCTACAGAGAAATCCACGGAATTTTCTGCATTAGACCCACTACCGTAGTTGGCATTAGTAGTACCATTATCTGTGGAGTTATCAGTCAGGTTAAGAGTTAGATTAGTACTATTTGTGGAGTTGTTTGTCCAATTAGCAACAGGATCCTCAGCACTTACCGTTCCCATAACCAGAAAGGAAGATATTATTAAAAGCAGTGAGATTATTGCTTTTTTATTTTTTAACATCTTACTGTTTGCTCCTATATCGTGTGAATTAGATTAATATCATCTTTTTTACTCTGAAAAGAAGAAGATGCCCATTTATTTGTGATTTAACCCGTATTTTTTATTTAATCATCATAAAAGCCTTTAACTTAAATTATAAAAAAAATAATTCTTATTTGAATGAACTAGATATCTTGCATCCTTCTTCTTGTGTAATTAGTATGTTTTATTGAAGATCATATATAAACATATCGAGCATAAACTTTAAAATTCAACTCTTTATTTTCGATATGTTCATCTTAGAAGTTTAAATTTCATTATATTAGAAATTAAGTGTTTATATAGTATTTTTGATCTTTTTAACTCTCTTTTTTTCTCTAGAAATTTATTTATAATAGCTGTTAAATACTAAATTTAATCGAATTATAATAATATACATTTCGATTTATTGGGAATTCAATGATGATGGTGTGTGGTATATGGATACGAATGGTATTAACAGCAGAATTTTAGATTAATAATCATTTGTTCAGTATTTTATTGAATTAAATATTTTAAAGTCATTTTAGAGTCATCAGGATATTTTTAATGTTTAAAATAATCATAATGTGGGTATATGAAGTTTTTGATTAAAATTGGATTTAAAGGTAAAATGATAAAAAAGTAAAAGGAGGAATTTGGATTAAAAAAATTAAAATAGGAGTGTTACTATTTTTAATGGCTGCAGTTATCCCTTTAGGGACTGTATTTTGTGAGCCGGTGTCTGCTGCAACTTACAATGTTACTTCATCCATGACAAATAGTGATATTCAAACTATAATTAACTACTGTAATGCGGGAGATACCCTGAATTTCCTGGCAGGAGTCTACAACAATATTTCGTTAACCATAACTAAAGTCTCAGTTAATCTGGTAGGATTAGGTGCTATTTTAAACAGTAATGTTGATTCAACAATTATCACCATTAGCGGTACTAATGCCTCTGGAACCAACATCACCGGATTTACCATGAATGGAGTGGACTCCAACACTGGCAGTTATGGTATCAACGCAAGCAAAACATCGCGTATCAATATTGAAAACAACACATTTAACAACCTGGTACGGGGCATTTACTTTAACAATGTCAATGAAAGCTCCATAAAATCAAATGGAATCTACAATAACACTGAGCTAAACCCCAGCTATGGAATTTACATCACAGACACGGGTTCCACATCCAGTAAAAATAACATCCTTATAGACAAAAACATAATATACAACAGCCCCGGTGGAGTGCATATAGAAGGATCCGGGTTTACTATAACCAATAACCAGATCGATGGCTGTTACGGTTATTTAAACGGTATAGATGGATCTTACGTTTTCAGTAGCCTCATAAAAAATAATACCATCTCCAATATTGATGATGGGATCAACATCAATCACCAGTACCAGAACCTGACCGTTGTTGGTAATTCCATCAGCAACATGACCTCTGCTTCCTATGGTAATCACGATGGTATCTCCCTGGTTAACAGGGGTGCCATGGAAACTGCCACCAACACCCTGGTGGCTAACAATTCCATAGTTAATGTATATTACGGTATATTCATTGGAGGAAACTTTAACGGCACTATTTCTGGAAACACTATCCATGACATCCTTTTAACCGGGATAAATATAACTGGAAAGGGTACTCCAGTTGATGGCACATTATCTGCCACTATCGCCAACAACACCATCAATGATCCGGTTATAGGCATAGCTATGGAAAACCACAATGTAAAATACCTTAACATAGATAATAACACCCTAAACATACGTGAAGATGGAAAATACAGTGTACAATACAACCAGTACTATTTAAACAATGGAATTGTAACGGTTGGCAATGGAAATGATTTTAACAAGCCACAGAATTTCATTGTTGCTTCCACAATGAACAACACCTATGTCCAGTCTTTAATAAACTCTGCAAGAGTAGGGGACACTGTAACTTTCCTTACTGGGACTTACAACAACATGGCATTGACAATTTCTAAAGCTTTAAACCTTGAGGGTAACGGTGCTGTTTTGAAAGGTACTGGAACTTCTTCCATAATCAGCGTCACTGGTTCAGATGCATCTGGAACCACCATAACCGGATTCACAGTTGCTAACGCAACCGGGGCAGCAGGAATAAGTGTTGACTCTGCGAACAATGTTAACATTATAAACAACACCGCAACTGGCAATGTTGTGGGAATACAGCTCATCAACACAGGGAATAGTGTATTAATCAATAACAAAGTTGATTCTAATGGTTGGGTTGGTGTGTTGGTGCGTAATGGTACTGGGAATACTGTTGATTCCAACTTAGTGTCTAACAATCAGGAGGGTGTTGTGCTGCAGGGTTCTTCTGATGATAATCATGTGACTCATAATGTGATTAAGAATAATACTTGGAATGGTGTGCTCATCACGGATAACTCGGATAATAACACTGTTTCTGAAAATTCTGAGATTTCTGGGAACAATATTGGTGTAAGTGTGTCTGGTTCCTCAGGAAACACCATTGAAGGAAACAATGTCACTGAAAACCATTGGGCAGGAGTAGCCACATACAACTCCTCAAAAAACACGATAAAAGACAACAAAATCTCTAATAACCAGGAAGGAGTAGTACTGCAGGGATCTTCTGATGATAATCATGTGGTTCATAATGTGATTAAGGATAACGCTTGGAATGGTGTTCTTGTACCGGATGCTATTAGTACTGGTAATCAGGTTGTGAATAATACTGAGATTTCTGGAAATGATGTTGGTGTTAAGATGTATTATTCAAGCGGAAACACGGTACAGGGTAATAATGTTTCTGGGAACAGTTGGGCTGGAATCTGGCTTTACAATACCACAAACACCTCTGTAAATAGTAACACAGTTTCCAACAACCAGGAAGGTGTTGTGCTGCAAAGTTACTCCACTGACAACCTTGTGACGGGCAATACCATTAAGAATAACACCTGGAATGGAATTCTCATACCGGATGCAACTAGTACTGGTAATCAGATTTTGAATAACACTGAGATTTCTGGAAATAACGTTGGAATAGACTTATTCAATGCTATTGGAAACTTTGTCCAGGGTAACAACGTTACTGTGAATAAATGGGCTGGTATTTGGGTTTATAATGGTGTAAACAACGCAATAAACAATGTAAACACGGTTTCAAATAATCCTGAAGGTGTATTCATTGAAAACAGTTCAAATATAACTGTGAGTGGTAATACTTTGGTGAATAACCTCCGGAATGGGGTTTATATTTCCAACAGTTCCCAGGTTCAAGTTACAGGTAATCTTAATATTTCTGGTAATCAGGTAGGTGTAGGATTGGTTGGTTCATTTGGTAATCAGATAACTAATAACAATGTCTCTGGTAACAGTTGGTTGGGAATTTGGGCTAATAATGCTCATGATTCAACTATAAGTGCTAATCTGATATCTGGTAATGGTGAAGAGGGTGTTTTGATTGAAAATGGTGCTTATGGTATCACTGTGAGTCAGAATACTATTCAGAACAACACTGCACACGGAATAATAATTATTGGTGCAAGTAGCAATACTATCGGCAACAATACGCAGATTTCTGGAAATAACATTGGTATTCTTCTTCAAAATGCCAATGGAAACAACATAACCAGTAATTTAGTCAACAAAAACACCTGGATGGGAGTATGTCTCCTGGATACATCTTTGGACAATCAGATTTTGTCAAATAACATCACTGAGAACCCTATTGGAGTGCGTGTTGATACGGACAGTTCTACTAACACAGTGAACAGTAACAGCATCACTGGTAGTAGTCAGTATGGTTTAACCTATGCTGGAACCAGTAACACACTCAACGCCACCAATAACTGGTGGGGATCCAATGATAACCCCAGTGCACAGATACAGGGAAACGTAAACTACACACCATGGACCACACATTAAAAAAATATGTTTAAGGGGGAATTCTTTTTTTCTCTCCTTTTTTCCTTTTCCCTTTTTTAACTTTATTAAATTTTAGAAATATAAAGAAAATTTAGATTATAAATATTTTAGGTCATTTTTAGATTATGCGTTTATTTTTTTTCATTTTAACTTATTGTGCTTTATTTAGATTATTTTGAATGATTTAACTTCATATTAATTATTAAATTTTAATTTGAAACTGTATTGGCTTGTATATAAAAATATGGTAAATGTAATTTAGTGATTTTTGATACAGTATTAGATCAATAATTTTTAGCTAGAACAACTTCTGTTGAAAAAATATTTTAGCCAGAAATAAAATTCTGTTGAAAAAATAGAAATATAATCTCAAAAAAAGTTGAAAGAAGAATTTCAACTTACATTATTAGCAGTTACTGATAAATTGTTAAAATAAAGTTGATTAGCTTGTAACAAAGTTGATTAGGCTGTAAAATTTATTTTAATCATATTTTTTTTAATTAAAGCAATGATACTGAAAGATTAGTTTGGCATTTTTATAAACTGAGGGAATGTTCAGCTGAGAAGGTTCAGCTTTTAACCTCATAATCTGTACCATCCGAGTACACTTCATTAACCAGTATTTCCACTTGTTTCTGGGTGCAAGATTTGCAAATTGTTTTTCCATTAACAGTGAACTCTTTCCAGTCCATAACATGTTCTCCGCACACTGAACACACTGCCACGTGTTCTATGAATCCGGGAATATCGTTTTCAGGTACCTCAAAGTGGATCTCTTCCATGAGTAGAAGATCTTCAAGGGCTATTTCTTCCATCAGCTGGGCTGCGAATTCTATTTCTTCCTTTTCAGGGGTTAAATTTCCAGGTTTGGTTGAAATCATAATGTTTTCAAGCCAGGTCCAGAAACCCTGGCTTGAATTAAGTTTATCATCAAGGGCTGAAACCCGAACTGCTTTGCCACTGGAAATATCCACAAAAGTAGCGATGAATTTACCATAATCACTGTATTTCAGCCTGCGATTACCTAGACTGCACCCTGTGACTGCTTGTATAGCATCAGGAAGGCAGCGGTCTATTTCCACGTACACTACCAGATTCTCATTATTTTTGTTGGTATTCATTTCCAATTGTTCCATGGCTATCATGCACATTCGGGTTCCTAAAACAATACCTGGACAGAATTCACCATGTAAATCCTGTGCTTTTTTTAGGAGGGCTTGGTATTTGTTCACTATTTCCACCTCACATTGCCACAGCTTACAGTTAACGATAGGTATATATAAACATGTCGTCTTAGCTGGTAGGCGTAAAGGTTTTATATTTGATTTAAGGAACTGAAATAAAATCAGCTGATGAGCATCTAACTGTTTTTGAGTTGGTATTATAGTTAATTCTTGTATAATTCTTGTTTTCATGGGAAAACTACTTAATATATATTTTTTAAAGAAAAACGACACTTTAATGAAGTACATGTATTGCAGAAAATTTGGAGGGGTTAAATATAATATTTAAGTTGTTAAATATTACTTTTAATGAGAAGAAATATTTTAAAGGATTATATTAAAAATCTATACAATCATGTCCAAGATCCAATTTTTAAAGATTCATATTACCTCTTTGTAACCTATATTATTGTAGTAGGTTCTGGATTTATTTTCTGGGTCATAGGTGCAAGATTTTATTCTGCTAATGATCTAGGTTTAGCTACTGCAATAATTTCCATAATAGGTTTAATTAGCATGTTATCATTTTTAGGATTTGATATAGCACTTGTAAAGTATATACCTGAACTAAAAGAACAGGAAGAACTTATCAATTCCTGTCTTACTGTCTCACTCGTTTTTGCACTGGTTTTAACTTTGATTTTTTTATTGGGAATTAATATTTGGAGCCCTTCTTTAATTGTTTTACGTGAAAATACATTAGTAATGGTACTTTTTGTTATAGTAACCACTATTTCTCCTTTGATTACCTTGCAAAGCTTTGGTGTCTTTGCTGGATTAAAAAAAGGTGAATATTCATTAATGCAAAATATGGTAATTCCTCTACGACTTCTATTTCTCGTATTGTTAATTCCGTTTGGAATTTTTGGAATTGTTTTTTCTTATGGAATAGTATTTATTATTGCATTTGTAATTGGCATTTTGTTAACTTCAAAATTAGTTTCGTACAGATTTATTCCAACAGTAAAAAAAGACGTTATAATACATATTTTCCGTTTTTCTTCCGGAAATTATATTGCAAGAATTTTTGAAAATTTACCCACTTTCATTTTACCATTGATGATTATAAACATTTTGGGCGCAGATCAAAATGCCTATTTCTTTATTGCATGGCAAATCTCAATGTTACTATTGGCAATTCCTTACGTGATTTACATTTCTTTAATAGCTGAAAACACTCAAAGTATGGTAGAATTGAGAAAAAATACTAAAAAAGCAGCAATATTAATTTTCGTATCGTTGTCTGTGGCTTCTATTTTTCTTTTACTGTTTGGGAAATTTATTTTATTTATATTCGGGCAGGAGTATGCTGCAAATTCCTATGATATTTTAATATTATTTGTAATAGGAAACTTCATTTACTATATTAACACACTTTACGCCACAGTAAATCGAGTCTTAAAGAAAACAAATTATGTAATTTTTATTTATGTTACTATTGGACTATTCACTTTGATCTTCACTTACGTTTTGATCCCATTGTTTGGTTTAATCGGTGTGGGTTATGCCTGGATCATCGCTAATGGGTTAATAATAATGATTAGTTTGCCTCAGCTTAAAAAACATTATTTATAATATATTTGTAGATTCAGATCTTTAATTATAAATCTCAGATCCCCCATTTGAGTAAATCCTACTCTTATTTTTGAAAAGTTTTTTATAGACTGATATGTCATTATACTCTTCATAATTGAGGTACATATGACCTTTTTGTGTATTTGCAGTTCTCAAGAAGATAAATCCACTTGACATGTTCAGGGATTGATCCACGAAGATAGTCCGGGTCATATCAAATTCTCCATACAAATACTGTCCCGGGTAGTCACTTTTTACTATTAATCCTTGGTTATTGTTTTGGAATAACCATTTTGCCCCAATATAATCCTTATCTTGAATCATCCAACTTTCATATCTGGTCCCCTGTGAATTTAAAAATTCTGAGTGGGGATCACCACTGAGTTGGTAGATCATGTAAGTGGATGAGAAAAATTGTGCAATTATCAATAGAATTACAATCCAGTTCCAGTTAATCTTATTATAAAATTTTGAAAGGAAATTAGCTAATACCATAGCCCCGATAACAAAACATGGAGCTAGGAAAACAAGCAATTCTTGATAAACCCTCCCTACTCCAAATCCTACTATAAACACTGATGAAACAAATAAAAATCCAGCGATAACAAATGAAATTATTATCATTAAGAAATAATCTTTATTGAATATCTTGTTTTTTCTTAGTAAGCTATAAACACCCAGACCAATGGTGGCAAAGGATACATAGTATATAATATAACTCAGTACATCCCCAATTTGTTTCCCAAAAACAACTACTTGTTCTTCGGATTTTAATCCTTCAAAAGCCATGTTTAAAATATTTATTAAATTAGTTTTCATAAAGTTGATAGAATCGTCAAAGGGAGTTGCATTAATTTGACTGTACCATAAAAACATCAGGATAAAAATTAACGCTATAAAAGTTCCGGTGAAAATTTTTATGTCATCATTATAATTTTTAACTGTGGGCAGTTTACAGATTAAGTTGCGGAAAAATTTTGGAATCCATTTTTTGTTTTTTCCTGCGCTTATTTTGTACTGCCATTCTATTATTGAACTCACAATCCAGTAAAGCGCAATGATCATGAAAAATATGTAAGCTGTAGAATAATTTGCCAATATCATTGAAACTATGAAAAGTATTAAAATAATGGTTGTGTTTATTTTTCTAATTTTGTTTTCAAATAGGGTTAGTATGGTTAAAGCAAAGAATATTGAAGCAATAATTTGTCTATAGCCAATCCATCCATACATAGAGATAAAAATATGCTGTGAAAATAAGAAAAATGCTGCTAAAAATGCAAAGTACTCATTACAATATTTCCGGAAGATTAAGTATCCGCATAAAGGAGTCAAGACAAACAACAGGTTATAAACAATTTTATAAATATAAAATTCTTTAATTCCCAAAATAATGTAATATATTGAGGGTAATATTGATAAAGCAATAGATGAGTTATAATTCTGCTTAAATAATGATGGATCCCAATGTAAATTACTTAAAGTTAATTTTAAAACGTAAATTTCTATACTACTATCAGACAGGGTTACATAGCTTGAGCGTAATCCATGCATCAGGACCAAAGATAATGAAATCATAATAATGGCCAGAGGATAAGTGAATTTTGGTGTTTTATTCTTAAAATAAGCAATTAAAATGAGGTATAATGGGATTGAAAGTAACATTACCATTAATAGAATATTGTTACTGTAAGAATTCATTAAAAACATCCCGATTATGGCCATTAGGGGGAATATGAGTGATAATAAGGGTATAAAAAGATAATTGTCCTCTAAATTCAGATTGGGGGTTATATGCAAAACATTGTTTTCAGTTCTTAAATATGCGAATATTAATAGGATTACAAAAATGATGTTTAGGCAGATTAGCAGGACAGTTAAGGATAAGGGCCTTGAAATTACAGGATAAAAGCTATTAATTAATAATCCTGCCAGCATTAAAAAAGAAATACTGAGCCCTACTGAAAATACTATTTTTTTTAAGAACCCAATTCTATTAATTTTCATTATATGAAGAATAAGCAATCCTGGAATGAAATTTAAACTGATGAACCCCATTGATTGTCGTAAAGCAGGAATATTAATTAAAATTGTTAAATCAGTAATTAATACAAACAAAAGAATAAAGAGAAAATAAAACTGTTTACTAATTTTTAGGGGTTTATTTTCTCCTAATGATTTTATCGATATCATTCCAAAACCTATTATTTTTAAATCAGAATTATTATCTATCCTAACCTCAATGGGTCTGCCACAGAAGGTTATTTTTTTCAACGCCAATGAATTATTGAAATATCCGTTCTTATAGCTCTATGGATAAGCAGATTATCCAGTTATTTTATGAATATGATTTTCCTAGACTAAAAGGAAAAGGTATTTTTCCGAAGTTCCATCTAATTTAATTATCTCAAATGAATGTAATTTCATTTTGTGAAGGACAAGATTTGTAGGGGATAATATCTATTTAAATTTAATATTATCGCACAATATCCTTGGAAATATCTTTATATACATTTAGAGTATCTTTTGCGCATGTTCTCCAGCTAAACATTTTTGATCTTTTCACGCCATTATAACTCATGTTCACTCGAAGAGATTCATCTGTTAAAACTGAATTAATTGACTTGTAAAAACCCTTAAAATCTTGAGGAGATAATAAAATCCCAGCATCTCCAACTATTTCCGGGATAGATGTTACATTTGAAGCTATAATTGGCAATCCACATGCCATAGCTTCTATTAATGGTAAACCAAATCCTTCATAAAGGGATGGAAAGACAAAAACATCAGCTAAATTGTAAAATTTAGGCAATTCTTCCTCTAATACATTTTCTAAAACTATTACATGGTCTTCCAATCCCATTTTTTTTATTAATTTGGTGTCCATACCATTTATTTTTATTAATTTTAAATTTTTTATCTTTTTATCCATTAAAAGTAATTTAAACGCCTTCAAAAGGACTTTCAAATTTTTTCTAGGACTATCCTCACCCACATGAAGTATATGAATATCATTTTCATTTAAATTATATTTTAAATATATTTCATTTAGATCCTGGGTTCTTAAAGGTTTGAATCTGCGGGTAACGCCTTCTGGGATAACTTTAATATTTTCAGGAGGTATATTAAAATGCTTAACCAGGTCTTGTTGGGTGCTGTGGGAAACTGAAATTATAAAATCAGTATTCTTCACTCCTTTATAAAGTAGTTTACTTAGAATTTTTTGCATCGGATTTCGAGGGTGTGTAAAATAAATGATATCATGAACAGTTAGCACATTAACTCCTATATTATTATAGTAATTTAAAATTGACATATTTTGATTGGTTATGTGATACAGATCGTAATTATCTGGAATATAACGGCCCATTAAGTAATCCAGGGAAAGATTAGATAATTTTTGCACGGGCAATAAGTTTAATCCACCTTTTTTTACAAGAAGAGAATTATTGTCATCTACTATTTTATAAATTCCTCCTTTTTTTCGATCAATAAAAAAATGATCGATATCCATGTATTCCTTCATGTTTTCATAGATGGAGAAGGAATATCTACCAACACCAGTGGTGAGTGGCTGATTGTTAATTAGTGCTATTTTCATTGAATCAACTTGATGGAATCTTTTTGTCTATTTCCATGCGTAAACTGACTTGGATGTTGATCTTACCTGAAACCCATTTTTTTCCAGAAATGTTGCTAGTTGGTGATATGTATGTCCTTCAACTTTATGGTGTTCCAGTGAAATTCTATCAATTTTCTCTAGAATTTCGCGGGGAGTGTTATAAAATATCTCATATTCTGCCCCTTCACAGTCAACTTTCAAAAAATCGCATTTACTGATGTGATTTTTATTGAAAATATCCTCTAAGGTTGAACATTCAATTTCAATAACATCATTACCGTTGGTGTGCATACTATGTGATGCCGAACTTACTGAAACATTCAGTTTTTTCAGCCCATTTTCACCACACACTCCAAATCTAAACGGAAACACATTTTTAAAATCGTTTAATTGAATATTGTCAACCCAGATACTCGTAACTATGAGGTGAAGGCTCAAAACAGTACACTTTACCATTTTTACCAGTTTTATAGGCAGCATAAATTGAAAAATAACCTTTATGTGCGCCTATGTCTATAATGACATCATCCTTGTTAATTTCAAATCCAGAAGGGGTGTATGTTTCAGAAAACCAGATATCAACTATCAAACCTATATCTGCAACTTCTTTTTTGCTTTTTCTGGAAGTTTTAAGGTTTGATTCCATTTTTGAAACATACAATCATATTATTTTGGTTTTCAAATCCTAAATAATACCTTAAATAATCTTTAACAATTTCATACCAATTTTTTATCACGAAAATTGATTTAAATCCGTAAAATGCATTGTAAATAAATCCAAAGTTATTCATAATGATATGTCTCCTCAGAACGATATTCTTAAAATAAGCGTAAAACTAAATTCACCTTTATTTACCTGTATTCTTTTCATTGTTTTTAATGAAAAATATTCTTTTCAGTGGATTTTTCTGATACTCTGTCCCTGTGGAAACTGCCAAGCATAGAAGTTAATTGTTGTTTGATCTGGTCTTTGTGCATGCATTCTGTTACGTAGAGATGGTTTTCTATGGAATAATCGTTAATATCCTTGGAAAACCAGTATTTGATGTGGTTAAGTATTTTTTCAGGGGTACTGTTTTTTATTAATGAGGTACTGGATTTTTTGATTTTCACAGATCCCCTTAATCCTGGAATATCTGATGCAATAACTGCGTTCCCGTAAAGCATGGCTTCAACTGAAGCTATTCCAAAAAGCTTCATTGTTGTCCTCAGAGGGTAACAGGAAAACATTGCTGGCAAGGTAACAGTCAATAAGTTCATTTTTAGAGACAAAGCCTTTAAAAATTACATCTTTTGGCCCTAAACCCAGTTTCGATGCCATATCCTCGTAGTAACTTCTGAGTTCGCCATCTCCCACTATCAAAAGGACACTATTGTCAATTTTTTCATTTTTATACAGTGCCCATGCCTTCAAAACTAGATCCAATCTTTTATAGATTAATCTATGACGTAATCCACCTACAAATAGGGCAATATTGTTGTAGTCTGCAAGATTCAATTTATTCTTAGCTGCTATTTTTTTCTCCACACTGAGATTGAAATCGGTGTCAAAAACTGGTGGGGGAACTTCATACATATTTTTATTCCAGTTTTTCAGGCCTGATGCATTTTTCCCGTATTCTCCAGACAAGTACATGCCATTGAAATAATACTTCGTTTCCATATATTCCATATTGTCATTTCATAAATTCTCATGATGAGAGAGTAGGGAAATTTCATTATAACATCATCAATATAAGTACAGCAGATTTTTTTGCGGTGCAAAATAGCATAAAAACAGGCTATATCTAAATATATGGGGAAAGGATATACTAAATTAACAACATCCGGATTCAAGGTCTTTAAATTTTTATAAAATTTTAAAGGATTTATTATGGGGCTATTCATGAACCAGAACCATGAATTTAACTGGATAACATTTTTTTCCACTTCACCTTCCATTTTCATATCCGGGTTAGGAGTTGAAGTAATTACTACTGCTTCATAGCCAATTTCTTCCACAGCATCGACAAGTCCTTTTATATAACTTTGCAATCCCCCAATGGTTGGAGGGTATTGTATTGGTACGAAGACTATTTTTTCGGGCATTTGATATCTCTAAGATGTTATTCAGGAAAGTTTTTTTGAAATATTCCTCTGAATTTTGTTTATTTTACTAGATTTAATTGTTATAACGAGTTATAATTTAATTAAATTGTTAATATTATTATAAATCGGTTGAAAAGTTACAGATCCAGTTTTGTATTTTAAAATTATCAGCGAGTATTCATAGACTGTAAGTAGTTGTTCGATTTTACTTATTTTTTTTTCTTTATTCTGGTTACTGTATTTTTTTTAAATAAGTTTTTTTACAAATTTTAAGTGATTTTTGAATTTTTTTATCTAAATAATGGATATTTAATTTTATTATTCAATTTTAAATCCTTTATTATTCTCTAAATTGAATATAATCTTATAATTTTAATAATCTTTTTCGAAGTGTATAATTGTATAATTCGTAAACTTGTATATAAAAATTTCGGGGGATGCAAAATATTTTTGTGTCTTAATTTAATAACAGGAAAAAAGCCCTAATGTAGTTGCATCAAAAAAATTAATTGGAATGATCCTATCTGTTTCCTATTTTTTTATTCAATTTTGAAACGTATCTGAGGGTTTAGATTTTTTTAAGTTAGTTTATGGGGTTTAAACCTTTTGCACAATCCATATGTCGTGTGATATTATCATTGTTGAACATTTAAAGTTTTCAAGACAAGAAGAGTCAATATATTACTTTATTGACATTTCATTAGTCAGGTTGTAAGATAGAACTCGGAATAGAACTCCTAGTTGGGACTTTCAATACCAAAATTCTTAAATTTATCAGGACATGTGATAAATAAATTCCAAAAAAAGAAAAAAAGGAGGAAGAGATAAAAATTATTTCCCTTCAATTAATCCGGATAGCTTGTTCTGCCAGGATTTGGAACGGATGTTTTCCAGGTTCATCTTGTCCCGTTTAATGGTTATGCAGTTTTGTGGGCACACATTACTGCAGGCACCGCAGAGAATGCAGAATTTCTCTTCAATGGATGATTTATCATCCACAATACTTGCTGCATTACAGGGGCAGACGTCCACACATGCGTGGCAGGATTCACCTTTACATTCTTCGATGTTAACGGAAATTTCGCCTTCAAATGGTTTGATGACTTTAGCAGCATCAACCGGACAGATTTCCTGGCACCAGCCGCAGTTAACACATTTGTCTTCCTCCAGAATGGCCCTTCCCTTGATTTTAGCATCTTCTGGGTTTATTTCATACTCTCCATATGAACAGGAAGTACATGCTGCTTTTATAGCATCAACTGGGCAGGCACGTTTACACACCAGACAGTAAACACATTTATCTTCATCCACTTCGATGTCGCGTTCCATCTGTTCCTTGACAGTCATAGTTATGGCCTGTGGTGGGCACATCTCTTCACATATACCACAGTAAATACATTCGTCCTTGTTTATATCGATTTCACCTACAACCAGGTTGGAACGTTTAGGTAGTTCACGTTTTATGGTTATGGCATCCTGAGGGCAAGCAGTTTCACATGCCTTACAATATAAACACTCTTCATTGTCAATGTAGGCCGAGTGGTTCCATTGAGGATAGGCCTCCAGATCTTTGATGTTTTCATCGTTGATCTTGAACTCGAATGCTTCGAAAGGACAGGCTGATGCGCATAAACCGCATAAAACACAGCTGTTCTTGTTAACATTCACGTAATCCATGTTCACCAGTCCTCTGGCTATGGGTAATACTGGGCCCAGCCTTAAGGATTCTGTGGGGCAGATGCTGGTGCATATACCGCATCCCACACATTTGTCACTGATGTAATCCAGAGAACGTTTGTCGTTCCCATTTCTTTCTACCGCGCTCATAAATACCATTCCCCTATATTTAAGATTTAAGCTTTGGATATAGCCTGGTTAGGGCAGTTGGTGATACACAAGTCACAGTCATCACATTTATCCGGGTACAGAACTAGTTCGCCATCTTCTTCTACTAGGGCTCCCTGTTCACATAGTTTGATGCACAGGCCTTCTCCTGGGCAGTTTTCGATCTTTCCACATTTATCGTCGTCTATAACTACTGGCATAATTATCACCCTCACTTAATGATTGATGCTATAATTATGCGATATGGACATATAAACATATCGAATTTCATTGAAATTTAAAAAAAATTAATAATTGTTAAAACCTTAAAAAAAGTTCTATTATCCTTTAAAAAGCGAAGTGTGAGGAAATTATAATGGATTTGATTGTTGGGTTGAAACCATGAATTCTTTAAAAAAATAAAAAAGAGAAGTAGTAATAGGGTTATTTTTTGCCAACCATTACTTCAGTGGATTTAACAATGGCGATAACTTCGTCCCCGTCTTTAATATCCAGATCTTTGACAGATTCCTTGGTGATTATTGCTGTGATAACATCTGGAGCTTCTATTTTTATTTTGACGTTAGCCATTACTGCTCCTACTTCCACACCCTCTACTTTACCTTTAATAGTATTCCTGGCACTTATTTTCATGGTTTAACATCTCCATTTTTTAGTTTTCATCCAGTTACTCTAGCGTGTTATTTTATATATTAGATGATTAAAATATTTTTTTAATGTAAACTGTTACATCTCGGCATTTTCCACTATTTTGTATTACGGTGATAAACAATGAATCAAGTACAGTACAATCCAATTGGAATCATACATTCTCCCTTTAAAGAACTTCATGGAATGCCAATACAACCTGTTGGTGCAGAAGGAGTTAAAGGAGAAATAATTCTTAACAAAGAATATGAAGAAGGTTTAAAGGATTTAGATGGATTTTCCCATATTATATTGATCTATCATTTCCACATGTGCAATGGACATTCACTTAAAGTAAAACCATTCCTGGACACAGTAAAACGGGGTATATTTGCAACAAGAGCACCTAAACGTCCAAATCCTATTGGTATTTCAGTAGTTAAATTGGATAAAGTAGAAGGGAATGTAATTCATATATCCAATGTGGACATTCTTGATGGAACTCCTCTTCTTGATATAAAGCCATACATTCCTCATTTTAACACCTGTAATGATGAAGAGGTTTCTATAGGCTGGTTTGACGATAAACATCATGAAGCTAAAGATAAAAAATCAGATAAACGTTTTGTTGACTAAAAAATCAAAGACTTGGTAGATCCCTAACTCAAAGGTAGATCAACTAACTCAAACATTCCCAGTAATGAGTAACAGATTCCATTCTCATTCTGGGGATACTATCTAGCTCTGGAATATTTCGTTAAGAATTAAATGTTTAATTGAAAATAAACCCTATTGTAAAATAAACCCTATTGTAATTAAAACTTTTTTCATGGGAATAATAAGATTTTATGGAATAATGAGAAAAATTGACCGTATAGAAGGGATTTAAAGAATATTTTTTTTATTCAAATACAACAACAGGAAGAAGTTTGTTTAAAACTCTTCCATCTTGCTTATATCCATTAACATCTCCACTGCCTTGGCTTCTATAGATATTCCTGCTTCTTTTATGGCAGCTATAGGATTCAAACCACCTGGTGCAACTATTCCCACATGGTAACGATCTACCTTGGCGTTGTAGACCAGTTCACTTGGTTTACCTACTTTCAGGATGGAAAAACCAGCTTCTTCTGTTTCATCCAGAACATCCAGTGTTTCTGGTCGAGCAACATAGGGAATTTCCCTTAAACTGGCTAAAATTCTTCCACCCTTTTTTAAAGACTTATTAACCGAGGTTAATCCCTTTGATAGGTATATTTCGTGGGGATCCAGGGATGATCCATTGTAGGCTGTTAGTTCAATGAACCGTGGTGATTTGCCTTCGGTTTCCAGGATACCGCCGTACTGTGGTGTGGAGGCAATACCATTCTTGGTCAGTATGCCGTCTATGGTGAGACTGCAAACCGTGGCCAGACCTTTCTTCCCATCGGGTCCAGGGATGATCTGGAAATATTTGCTGGTACAGTACTCCGGACGGGAGGCCATGATTTTATCAAATATTTTGAGCCCTTCTTCCAGGTCTTCATTTTTCAGGTAGGAAACATTCACAATTACCTGTCCTTTAAGGCTTTCCGGGTCAAAATCCACCTGATGTATGAGGTTCCATGCCTTGGAAAGGAGGAATTTAACCTTCTCGCCCTGCTCATTACCTGCTTTTTTAATCACATTCTTGGGGTTGGCTACCCTTTCCATCTCGGAGAACTCAACGGTGTTTTCAGCCATTTTAATATCAACATCATATCCTGCTTCTTTAGCAGCACATAATGGTGAAATACCACCAATTACTGCGATACCAACCATATCTTTATCCACGGGAATGCCCAAAATCGATTCACCGGGTTTACCAATCTTCAAAAGTCCGGATACTCCTATTTTTTGGAGATTTTTGAAAAGTTTAAGGGCTTCATCACGGGCGGTGGCTGGTATCAATCTAAAATTGGCAGGGATATTTCCACTACCTGAATCTGCTAATTTTAAAACTGAAGTCATTTCCTTGTCGGTGAAGGCTTCCAGTGGGGTCATGGAAGTCTTTTTGTAAGCGATAAGTTCGGTAAAAGTTTTGGGAACGTGATCTATTACCTTTACCAGTCCTCCAAACTTGGGGACAACGGGAATGCCTGCTTTAAGTATCATTCCATCGATGGTGGTTCCGCATATGGTTTCCATCACCATCATGTTTTCATCATCCTCAGGGGAGGGTTCAGTTATCTTAACGTGAGGACTTACTGCCAGTCCTTTATTGAAGCTGTTTTTGATGATTTCCATTACTTTTTCATCGTACTGGAAGGTTGAGGAGTTTACCACTACCTTACCCAACCCGGTTGTTGGATTAAGGGTGGTCTGGTACATCATATCTTCAAATTTAGCGAAAATGAAATCAACCTGATCGTAGATAAGGCCTTTTTCGAGCTCTTTAATACCTTCGGGTGTTATTCGTCTTCCCGCATATCCTATTCTCTCAGTGAATCCCTTTTCATCTAAGATGCGCATATGGTATCGCACTGCTCTTTCACCAAGGTCATATCCCTTTTTGCGGAGCTCTTCAGCTATGGTTTTTGCCCCTAAGACCTCGCTTCTGTCTGCCAGGATCCTCAGGATCTCCATCATCTTACGATCAGTTTCCTGTGGCATCTATTCACCCTTCTATTTTAGTATCAGTAAAATTATTTAGTTTTAATTAAATTTTATTTCTATTTTGTAATAGTACTAGTTTCATTTATGAATTCTAGTATTTAATCCAATTATTAATTTAAGAATGTTAGTTTTAATTATTGAGATTAATTTTAAATACTTATGGTTAAAATTCGGGATGTGAAACTTCTGGATATCAATGTTTCGTGAATATCAATGTGGGGAGGGTATGAAAAATAAAAGAAAAAAAGAAATAATGAGAGGTTTTAGATCTGCAGGTATTTGTCCAGTTCGTACTGGAATACCTGAATCCGGTAGTCGTCCCATTCTTTTCTCTTTAGATCCATGAACTGACTGTACACATGGTCTCCCAGGGAGGATTTAACAACTTCATCCTTGGCCAGTGCATGGTAAGCTTCCCATAGGCTGGATGGTAGAGTGTCAATACCCAGTGGTTTCAGTTCTTCTGAGCTTAGTTCGAATACATCTATTTCAGTTGGTTCTCCAGGGTGGATCTGGTTTGCCATACCATCCATACCAGCTTCTAACATGGCTGCGAAGGCCAGGTAGGGGTTACAGGATGGGTCTGGGCATCTGAATTCCACACGGGTTCCGTTTCCACGGGATGCAGGGATCCTTACCAGGGTGGATCTGTTCTGGAGTCCGTAGGCAATGTACACTGGTGCTTCGTATCCAGGTACCAGTCGTTTGTAAGAGTTTACTGAAGGAGCTACAATGGCAGACAGTGCTTTGGAGTGTTTGAGTAAACCGCCAGTGAAGTAAAGTGCTTCATCTGAAAGCTGAGTTTCGGAGTCAGCATCGAAGAACACGTTTTTACCGTCTTTGAATAGGCTCTGGTGGCAGTGCATTCCACTACCGTTCACTCCGAAGAATGGTTTAGGCATGAAGGTGACCATTGAGCCTAATTTGTCGGCTATGGCTTTTATGGCCTGTTTGAAGGTTATTACTGCATCTGCAGTTTTGAGGGCGTTGTCGAATTTGAAATCGATTTCGTGCTGTCCTGGTCCGACTTCGTGGTGGCTTACTTCCACTTCGAAGTTGAGTTCTTCCAGTCCCAGAACAAGTTCCCTTCTCATGTCGGTTCCCTGGTCTACTGGTTCCACATCGAAGTAAACACCTTCATCGTGGGGGTAAACAATTCCTTCTTCATCCATATCCACTATGAAGAATTCTGGTTCTGGACCCACGTTGTATTCATAACCCATTTTTTCGGCTTTTTCCAGGGTCTTTTTCAGTATGTACCTTGGATCTCCTTCGAATGGTGTTCCATCAGGCCAGTAGATATCACATATGAATCTGCATACACCTTTTTCTTCAGGCCTCCATGGGAGGGCGGAGAAGGTGTCTGGGTCTGGTTTTATTACCAGGTCACTGTTGTTGATATCCACGAATCCTTCTACTGATGAACCATCGAATAACAGTCCATCTTTGATAATGTCTTCTATATCGTCTGGTTTCACCAGGGGAATCGCCATGTTCTTGGGAGTCCCGTGTATGTCCACAAACTGCAGCCTAACAAATTTAGTACCGCATTTTTCGATATTTTCAATAACTTTTCCAATCTTGTCTTGCAATTTAGTAACCTCCGTGATCTTCACCGGAAGGATGTTTCCTCTTACTGGTATATAAATGTTTGTGGATTGTGACAACCATAATTATTATGTACCAATTTCATCCAATGTAATGAATTATGATATGTGTTCCAGGATTGTGACAATCATATTATTTATGTGGCTGGTGCATCGTAAACTGAAATCTTTTTTAAAATTAAGAAGTCTCGAAGATATCTTTAAAAAATCTCTAAAAATCTTTAAGAAATCCTTTTAAAAGTAAATTAGAATATTTTCTAAAGAAATCAACCTTTGGTACCATTTATGAATTCAACAGTGGCTGTGCTTATTTTTTCACCGTTGGATGAAGTTAACCATGCATCATAATCAGTATAATCATGTGCTGGCACTTTTGGTAATGTTATTTTGGTTTTGGAGATTGCTTCTTTTTTAGCATTGTATCCAGTAACTGTTAAGTTGACAGAACTGTAGTTCTGGGCAGCTCTGTTTTCTACCATACCATTTACATGATAAGAATTGTTATTGCTGGAGTCAACGTTAACTGTATACTGAATTATATCTACCTTACTGTTATTATTCTGATTAATGAGATTTTTCATGTCGAAAGTACATCCGCTGGTCATTACAATTGATATTACAATAATGAAGCTCACAATTAGCGCTGATTTTTGGGATAACATTAAAACACCTATTCTTTATTTGAGTGCAATAAACATTTTTAACCGGAATTACCATTTTTAACTTGGAATTAAAATTTTTAAAGTGGAATTAGAGTTAATGCTCTTTAATCATGTTTTTATATATTAATTAATATTAATTAAGACATTTGTTCTGTCAAATGTGGCTTATCATTCTTGGTTTTCCAACATTTTACTGTTGTTACTTAAACTGTACTGTTTCCAGGACTATGCATGTAGTGGGTCCATAAATTACAGGGGTTAATTAAAAACGAACTACTGAAAATGCTTCTTCTTTCATTAAATCAAACATCAGCACACGAGGGGCCATAATAGGGCTTCCTTTACCAGTAATAAGTTTAACAGATTCAAAAGCCTGGAGACATCCCACTATATTGGGCACTGGCCCAATTACTGGTGGAACTTCTTTACTGAGATTTGAAACCTTTGAACGGATTTCATCGCTTAATTCTTTGCCCTGCGAGGGTAATTTAAATAATTCTTCGTAAGACGGTGTGGAACTGTTAAAAACACTAACCTGGCCCATGGTGCCGTGTATTGCTCCGTGGATGAATGGAATGTCTAACTTTTCACAGCACCGGCTTACAATAATACGGGTTAAAAGGTTGTCCAGTGCGTCAATGATGATTTGACTTCCCTTTAAAATTTTTAAAACGTTTTTATCATTTAACTCCTGGTTAAATGCTTCAACCTCTATGGTGGGGTTAATGGATTCCAGTCTCTTTTTGGTTATTTCTGTTTTTGATCTTCCCACACTTTCCTGGCTACTCATTAACTGCCGATTAATATTTGATAGGTCGAAAACGTCTTTATCAACTATTCGAAGCTTTCCAACCCCTATCCTGGCTAGCATTTCAGTGGTGGCTCCACCTATACCTCCACAACCAATGACCGTAATCTGGGAGTTTAAGAGATTCAACTGTTCTTCTTCGCTGATAATTCCCTTTTGACGGTCTAACATTTCCCAATAACTTTTTGCTTCCTGTTCAGCAGGCATAAATACACCAAAATAACCATTCATTAATTCTTTTTAGATACAGTTTTAGTCTGGTGTTGTTTATTTTTAATGTTTTTGGAGTTTTAATAACCACAAACTATATATAAAAAAACGATATATCATAATTATATATATCATAATTCGATATACTAATTTGGAGGTTACTCAACTTATGGAGAACATAGTAAACGGCATCAAATCATACTTCAAAGACAGGAAAAACAGGATAGTCCACGCATTAACTGGAGTTTCAATGTTAATATTAACCGTGTTTGATTCAATTAACCCTTACGTCCGGGTAGGTGTTTTTGCTGGTGCAGTGGGTTTCAACCTGTTGAGGATGAGATACTTGGGCTAGTATCCTAAAGAAGTAGATTTTTTGTGGTTGAAATATATTTGAATTGAGTTATGCAATTGATTACAGTGAATCAATATTTACAGTTAATATATTACTTCATGAATTGAGGGGTACCTGATGAATTAAGGGAGTTGAAAAAACCATGAATCGTGTGATCAAAGGACTAAGAGCATATCTAACTGACTGGAAAAACCTTTTAACCCATAGTATTGTGGGTGTGGCCATATTATTAATCGCTCTTTTTGCCCCAGTGAGTCCCTACATCAGAATTGCATTTGTAGGGGTGGTAGTTGCATTCAACGTCATCAGGATGAGATACACGTAATTGGTGTGATTATGAGGTATTATAACTAACTGATCTGTATGATGTATGAAAATACTGATCAGAAAATACAGATCATTTAAGAAAAAAATCATTTAAGAAAAATTACAAAGAAATGATATAGAAATTAAATGGATGGTCACTTTAGAATAAATGGATGGTTATTTTAGTAGGAGGGATTTTATGGACCAGTTTGAAATAGCCCTGGAAAAAATGTCTGAAATGCCAGAAGAGCAGTTAAACCAATTAATTAACATGGAAAAGAAAAAAATTTGTATATGTCGGACCTGCCCAACATATAATCAGTGTATGACTGGAAATAACGAAGCATTATTTTGTATTTTAGGTAAAAGTAACTGTGAAGTTGATCAGGTAGAATGCATTTGTTCCCAGTGTCCTGCCCACAGTAATTTTGAAATGAAACATGAATTGTACTGCATTGAAGGTTCTGAAAAAGAACAACGTTTGAAATGATTATAAATAATTATTTTTTTATTTTAATGGGATTTTGAGGATAAAAATGGGGTTTTTTATAGGATATACTTTTACCTGTTTTTAGTTAAGTGATTCAACTGTTTTTAGTTAACAAAATATTTGTTTTTTAGTTAACAAATATTGGAAAAAAATTCTTGAAAATCAGAAATACATTAAAATAATGATAATAAAGTGCCGGGGGCGGGATTCGAACCCGCGACCTCGCGGTATCCCAGGAAAAAGTCAGAGCACTTGCTTAATACCCTATGAGCCGCGCGCTCTAACCAGCTGAGCCACCCCGGCATGGCTTATATCCTGTTCATTCTCATCTAATTTAAAGTTTTCTATAGGAAGAATGAGTATACTTATTCTATGAATTGCTTATATTTAATAAATCACTTTATGTTTTCAGGTACTTATTGTGTTTTCAGGTGAACAAAAAATGGATGAACATGTGATTGAAGCCCTGGGTAAAACCAGAGTTAAAATTAAAGACGGAAAAGTAGTCGAAGTTGGGGAGCCAAAAATAGAATATTGCCCTATATTTGATAAATACAGGGGTATAAAAAAGCTCACTGCTAAAGATGTAAAGGAAAACATCGAATTCAGAATAAATGATTTTGGCTTTTGCACCGGTGAGAGAACCCTGAGAATGCAGGATTTCCTTTCTTTTGGGGTTTCAGAAACTCTGAATACTGCAGTTGAAGCGGGAAAAATCGATGCCGTGGTAACAGTATGTGAAGGATGCGGTACAGTAATATTAACCGAGCCTGAACTGATTCAGGGTATTGGGGGTAGAGTATCTGGTCTGGTAAGCACAACTCCTCTTGAAGATGTTGTCAATCTTTTAGGTGCTGAAAATATACTTGATCCGGAAACAGCAGAGATTAACCAGATTAAAGGTGTTAAAAAAGCAATTGAAATGGGATTTAATAAGATAGCGGTTACGCTGGTTTCTGCAGCAGATGCAAAGAGTATCAGGGAGCTTGAAGAACAGAATCCAAATATAAAAATATACATTTTTGCGGCCCATGTAACCCAGATTTCTGAAGAAGATGCAAAAAATTTATTTAAATATGCTGATGTGATAACTGGATGTGCTTCTAAATGTATCCGGGAAATTGGTGAAGATCAAGCTTATTTCAGGGCAGGAGAATCCATACCAATATATGGAGTTACTGAAGATGGTGAAAAATTCCTGAAAATGAGAATTAAAAAGATCGGAGGATTAAAAGATAAGAAAGATCCAAAGATTCCCAAACCATTACTTTAACCCAACTCCAAATTTAGATGTGGTACTTTATTAAACTGGATTTTATGAAAAATAATTAAGATTACAGAAGGATATTATGAAAAAAAGGATTTTATAAAAATAATTAATATCGAGAAATTGGTAGTGAAAAAGTAAGAATTATTAACAATGTTAAAAAATTAACAATGTTAAAATTATTTAAAAAAGGATATTTAAAAAAGGATTTTAGTTATTCCCCAGAATCAGCAAGTGCACGGATAAGTGAGCTCTGGGTTATGAGTCCCACCAGGTTACCATCTTCCACCACTGGAATTCTCTGGAAACCTTTATCTGCCATGATCCGAGTAATAATCATGACTGGAGTGTCTCTATTTACTACCTCGAGGTCTTTACTCATTAAATCGCTCACTTTAAGGCCCAGAGACTCCCCACCAGCCAGTAAAACATCTCGATGGGTTATTATTCCCACCAGCTGTTTTTCATTAACCACTGGCAGTCCTCCCACATTGCAGCGCATCATCTTCAGTTTGGCTGCTGCTACCAGGTCATTGGGTGAGGTAACATGCACTTCCTTGATCATGATATCTTTAGCATGCAATTTTTTTATCATAATATTTAATTTTCAACTACTTCCTAATATATGAAACGAGGGTGAGAAAAGTGACTCAATTGTACCACGCTGGCAAGGGCCAGATCACAGACGAAATACGAAAAGTAGCAGAATATGAAGGCATAGATGTTCAAAAACTCACAAAAAGAGTTGCTAAAGGTCATGTGGTGATTCCAAGTAATAAAAACAGGAACACCAAACCCTGTGGTGTAGGCAGGGGACTCAGTACCAAGATCAACGCCAATTTGGGATCCTCCCCTGAACTGGAAAATGTGCAATTGGAAGTAAAAAAGGCTCTAGTAGCAACTGAATACGGGGCCGATGCAGTGATGGATCTTTCCACTGGGCCCAAATTCCGTGAAGTGCGCAAAGCAGTAATGGAAGCTACAAATATTCCCATCGGAACTGTCCCCATATACCAGGCCGGGATAACTGCATCTCAGATGAAGGATGCTGTGGTTAACATGGATGCAGATGACATGTTCCGGGCTATTGAAGAACAGGCCAGGGAAGGAGTGGACTTCATGACAGTGCACAGTGGCATCACCCTGGACACCGTGGAAAAAGTCAAAAGATCCGAGAGGATCATGGGAGTGGTAAGTAGGGGAGGAGCTTTTTTAACCGCCTGGATACTGCACAACCAGGAAGAAAACCCATTATATAAAAATTACGATTACCTACTGGAAATCGCCCGTGAACACGATGTGACTCTCTCGCTGGGTGATGGTCTCAGGCCAGGTTGTCTGGCTGATGCCTCGGATATACCACAGATTGGTGAGCTCCTGATCCTGGGGGATCTGGTTAAACGTGCCCGAGAGGCAGATGTACAGGTCATGGTAGAAGGACCCGGACACGTCCCCTTAAACCAGGTGGAAGCCAACATGCAAATCCAGAAAACAGTCTGCAAAGGTGCTCCATTCTACGTTTTAGGGCCAATAGTAACTGACCTGGCACCAGGATACGATCACATAACTTCAGCTATTGGAGGGGCACTGGCAGCCCGTGCTGGTGCTGATTTCCTGTGTTACGTAACTCCCGCAGAGCATCTTTCCATACCAGGGTTACAGGACGTCAAAGAGGGTGTTGTGGCATCAAAAATAGCAGCACAAGCTGCAGATGTTGCAAATGGGCTTGAAAGTGCCTGGGCCAAAGAAATGGAAATGGCAAGTGCCCGGAAAAATTTTGACTGGGAAAAACAGTACCAACTCTCATTTGATGCTGAAAAGGCTCGAAAATGCCGTGAAAGGAAACCCACTCCTGAAAGTGACATGTGCACCATGTGCGGCGAATTCTGTGCCTTGAGAATGGTACGAGACAACATATAACCTCAAATAATCTGTATAATGTGGATAAATCAATCCCAAAGTATGGTACAGATAGTTAAAACAGGGGGATAACCTGTTAAGGGATTATATGATAAATCCCACCTATTTTTTTATTACCAGTTTATTAATACAAGATGTAACATAATAAAAGATGGAATTATGATCAATCATTGTCAAATAATCCGATGATGAGGTTAACATAATCTGGAGATAATCTTTATCTGGAAATGATTTTTCTGGGAATGATCTAGAATGTTGTTGTATTCTCATCCGGAACTTTGTCATGTACAGAATGTTGTCTGGAATGTTGTCATATCTGGAAATGCGAGTATTCTCATTAGAAATGATGGAATTCTCATCTAGAACCGTAATATTCTAAAAAGGAGGAAATCAAAATGCCAATGCAACATGTTGATGGTGAAAACAAAGGTAAAACAGTCCTTTTTGCTTTAAGTACCTGTGGATGGTGTAAAAAAACTAGAATGCTCCTGGAGGATCTAGGAGTGGAATACGATTATATCTATGTGGATCTTCTGGAAGGAAAAGAAAGACAGGAAATAATCCAGCAGGTGGAAAAGTGGAACTCTCAACTTTCATTTCCTACCCTGGTCATAGATGATAAGGAAACCATTGTGGGATTCAATGAAGATAAAGTGAGGGAGATCTTGGGATGAACCCTAATAACATCACTGCAGATGATGTAAACAGGTTTTACGAGAAATCCAAAGAAGAAGCAGAGGCTTTTGGTTATCATTTGAATCCGGATGAAGCCTTCACCAAGGAACTTTTGGAAAGCATCCTCATAAACCAGGATCGTTATGGTTACGGGGCCTGTCCCTGCCGTCTGGCATCAGGAATTAAGGAAGAAGACCTGGATATAATCTGTCCCTGTGATTATCGTGATCCAGACCTTGATGAATTTGGAGCATGCTACTGTGGACTGTACATTTCCAGTGAAGTCCTCCATGGAGAAAAAAAGTTAACTTCCATACCTGAGAGAAGACCAGGGCCCAGCCAAAGACAATCAGCTAAACAAACCGCACAAGAACAAACATTAAGCTCTCTTCCCTTACCAGTGTGGAGATGTAGGGTTTGCGGGTATCTGTGTGCTCGTGAAGAACCCCCGGAAACATGTCCCATATGTAAAGCAGGAAAAGAAAGGTTTGAAAGGTTTATTTAAGATAAATGTTAATTAATAAACATTTAGCCTTTATCCATTTTTTATAAACTCTTTTTTTCTATAATTTTTTTGCTATAGTTTTTAACAATCAATTTTACCCCTTATTAACCATCTTTAAATAGTACAGGTTAAGGGAATATTTATTAATCTCTAATACTCATATGATTAAGCAACTTAAATTAAGGTCATAAAAATCAACAATGAAATCATTGAATAAAATCATAAATTGATAATTAAAATCCCCTTACCAAAAAAAGGTGGAAGTGAAATGGACTACATGTTTGAACTCTACGAGCAAGTTAAAGATGATATGAAGTTTTTTATAGCCTCAGATGTGCGGGCTAAGATATTAATTAGTTTAATAAGTGGATCTAAGAATTTAGCGGATTTACGTAAGGAGATCCATCTAAGTTCATCTACTATTCTACATGGAATGAATCAACTGGAACAGAAAAATTTCATTTTCCGAGAATCCGGACACTACTCTCTATCACAGACTGGAGAAGTTGTGGCTAACAAATTAATTGATGTTATGAGGTCTTTCTATTCCCTGAATCTATGTGAAGGTCTGTTCTTAAACCATGATATCAGCTGTATTCCCCCAGAACTTTTCAAAGACATAGGTTGTCTGGAAAAATCAGTTATAGTGAAATCTACCAGCACCAATATCATGAGGCCACAGGAAGTTTTATCAGAATTCTTATCTAAAAGTAAAAACTTTAAACAACTCACCTCGGTTTATAACCCATCAAGTATCAAAATTTTCCTGGAAACTCTGGAAAAGGATGGTAAAGTTGAGCTTATCATGACGGAAGGAATCATTGATAAATTAGTGGAAAATGTCGGGAAAGAAAAACTGGAAAAATGGATCAGTAATGGTAAACTGCAACTAATGGAAACAGATGAAGATGTGAAGATCTCCCTGACCACCGGGGACAACTTCATTGCCCTGGGTCTTTTTTCAGCTGACGGAGCTTATGATCTGAATATTTCTTTAATCAGTCATGGTGAAGAAGCTATTTCATGGGGTAACCGGTTATTTGATCATTACTTCCAGAAGTCTACTCCAGTTAAAGTGGGAGCACTGGAACTGCATGAAAAGATCCTGGCCATAGAAAAATAATTCAGGGTTTATTTTTTCCCCTATTTTTTCTAACTATTCCCTATTTTTTCTAACTACTTTTTACTATCCACAAATTTTCCATACTAATACGAATTTTTCCTAATTTTTAATTAATTAAAAAGATTTTCATCAATTTTTGCTTGTTTCCCGCCAAATCTCAACCAAAAAAACCCTTTTTGGGCATTTTTGTCCCAAATCTTTTTATTTTAAAAATGTAAATTTAGTTTTATAAAAATAAAAAAAGAGTCATTGGTAAATTAAAAATAACTATAAATGTGATTGATCTATACCAATAATATCTGAAATCTTAATAAATAATACTCTGTGGGATGTTATGGCCGAAGAAATAAGAGTTTTAATACTGGAAGATGTGCCATTGGACGCTGAACTAATAGAAACTCAGCTCAAAAGAGAGGGCCTCCAATTCACATCCAAGATCGTGGAAAAAGAAGGGGATTACCGGAGGGAACTGGTGGAGTTCAAGCCGAGCATCATCCTGGCAGACCATTCACTACCTCAATTTGATGGAATTACTGCCATGAACCTGGCCAGGGAAATCACTCCCCACACACCATTCATCTTTGTAAGCGGGAAAATAGGTGAAGATTTCGCGGTTGAAATGCTTAAGGAAGGCGCAACCGATTATGTTCTTAAAAATAACCTCTCAAAACTACCTCACTCAGTTGTGAGGGCTTTGAAAGAAGCTAAAGAAAAAATTGAAAAATTAGCTGCTGAACAGGCCCTCAAGGAACGTGAAGAAAAATACAGGACTCTTTTTGAATACTTCCCAAACTACGTAGTTGTTCTGGGATTGGATGGTAAGATCGTTGATCTTAACCATGCTGCAGCCAAGTTCAGCCCACTGTCCCGAGACGACACCATTGGAATGTATTTCACTGATCTCCAGTCCATCACCGGGGAAGATTCTCCCTACTACAATGAATTATTTTCCAGATATCTAAATGGAGAAGAAGTAGGGCCGTTTGAGTCACGTTTAATCTCCAGAGAAGGGGAAACACGTTTAATGGAGGTTTACCCAGCACCTTTACTTAAAAATGGGGAATTGTTTGCAGTTCAGGTCATAGCTCAGGATATCACCGAACGAAAAAAGGCTGAAACCGAAATAAATGCGTCCTTAAAAGAGAAAGAGATGCTTTTAGGTGAGATCAACGGTAGAGTTAGTAACTATATGAGCATGATCTCCAGCCTTCTGGAACTCCAATCAGTTTACATGAAGGATGAAGAAAACCGGGGAGTTTTAAAGGATAGTAAAAACAGGGTTAAATCCATGTTACTCATCCACGATGGATTCTCACAGTCTGAAGATTTTGCACTCATCGATTTTTCACAGTACATCAAAAAACTCATAGAACTCATTATCACTTCATACCACGTGGACACCGACCGGATTAAACTAAAAACCCGTACTGATGGGCTGATGCTGGATATTGACGCAGCCATCCCCTGTGGATTAATCCTCAATGAACTTTTGACCAATGCAGTCAAACACGCATTCCCTGGAGAAAGTGAAGGAGAAATTTGCGTGGAATTCGGGCTGGATAATCATGAAAATAATGTACTGGTAATCAAAGATAATGGTGTGGGACTCCCCTCCAGTATTGAATTTAAAGAAAGTGGAACCATGGGCTTCCAACTGGTAAACGCTCTGATAAACCAGTTAAAAGGCAGTGTAATACTTTCAAGGGATAAGGGAACCTCATTCCAGATTATATGGTCCGAATCCGAGTATTAACATATAAATTGTTTTAGTTTAGAGAGTTCATTTAGAGATGAGTTCATTTAGGTTTTTTTGGATTCTCTATAACTTTTATTTTAAATCTCGTTATATCTGCTCTAAATTTCTATATGGGGTATTCTGGATCTTTTTAAGGACTTCTAACTCTGCTCATGAATTTATTCTAATGGAATTTATCTGTACTGCTATAATGAAATTCTTCAACAGAAACTCAAGTGTATTGATACATCTAGAATATCCGGGAATTATTTATTAAAAAATCTCCTGAAAAAAATTGTAAATTTAAATAACATTGGCTTAATAATTTTTATCTGAGTAAAAAGTTTACACATGTTGAAAACAGTTGAGTGAGTTTGAGGGTGATATTTCAATGCTTTACAATGATTTAGTGGAAGTCTACCATGATCTAGACTCCACCACCAAACGTCTGGAGAAAACAGATATACTAGCTAATTTTTTAGCTAAAGTGGGAGATGAAGAACCGGAGCTCCTCCCAATAGTAACATTAATGGCTCTCGGCCGAATTTTTCCCACATGGAGTGAGGAAGAACTGGGAATCGGATCCAAACTACTGATGAAAGCTATTTCTCAGGCAGTGGGTGTTTCTCCAGAAGATGTGGAGAACAGGATGAGAGACACCGGTGATATTGGTATGGCTGCAGAGGAGTTATACCAGAAGAAGAGCCAGGTAACTCTTTTCAGCAGACCACTCACCATTGGGAAAGTTCACCGCAATCTGGTGAAAATGGCTGAAATTTCAGGTAACCGGGCTCAGTTTAAAAAAATAGACTACTTGATGGAGCTTTTATCCTCAGCAGCTCCTGCTGAGGCTAAATACATCACTCGAACTGTTCTGGAAGAACTTCGAGTGGGTGTAGGTGAAGGAACCATCAGGGATGCTATTTCACAGGCATTTAACATACCCAAAGAAGTTACAGAAAGAGCCCACATGTTAACCAATGACATGGGGCTGGTGGCTGAGGTGGCCCGGATGGAAGGGGAGGAAGGCCTTCGTAAATTAACTTTAAAACCTGGAAAACCAGTTAAACCCATGTTAGCACAGTTATCTCCGGGTATAAAGGTGAGTGTGGAGGAAATGGGATGGGCAATCTGTGAAACCAAATACGATGGTATAAGGGTTCAAATTCACAGGCACGGTGATAAAATTGATATTTTCACCCGAAGGCTGGAAAATATCAGCCTGGCACTTCCTGAAATCTCTGATTACATTGAAAAATCTCTTCCTCATGAAGATTTCATTGTTGAGGGTGAAATAATTGCCAGCAGGGATGGAAAACCAATTTCATTCCAGTACATGCTTCAAAGGGTACGTAGAAAGTATGAAATCGATAAAATGGTTTCTAAAATCCCGTTAACTGTTTATCTGTTCGATGTACTTTATTATGATGGGCCCATCCTGGATGAACCTCTTCAGGAGAGGAGAAAAATCCTGGAATCAATAGTTAAAGTAGAATCAGGTAAGCTGGAACTTTCAGCCCAGGTTAAAGTAACTCCAGAAGAAATTCACAAGGCTCAGGATCTCTTTGAACGCTCAATCAAAGGAGGTCATGAGGGGATCATGATAAAAGATCCTCATGCACCATATATGCCTGGTATAAGGGGTAAGAAGATGCTTAAATTAAAGGCAGAACCAGAAACCCTGGATCTGGTGGTGGTGGGTGGAACCTATGGTAAGGGTAAACGGGCTCATTTTATTGGCTCTTACCTGATGGCTATTCGGGATGCGGATAACCAGCTCAAACCTCTGGCTTATGCTGCCACGGGATTGGATGATAACACATTGATGGAGCTTTCCGAGATGGTGGAACCCCTTATCATAAATAAAGAGGGCAGGCAGGTGAAGATAGAGCCCTCAATAATTCTGGAAATTGCATTCAGTGAAATAGTGGAGAGTCCGGAGTCTGAAACTGGATATTCCCTTCGATTCCCTGTGGTTAAAAGAATTCGCAATGATCTGGGTCTGGATGAAATCGATACACTGGATAGAATTGAATCTATTTTCAGGAACTCCCAGAAAAGCTGAAATATATGCCAGTTAAATATTATGCAAAATAGAAATTATGCAAAATTAGAAACTTCAGATACTAATGAAGTTTCAATCTTATTTTTTTTAATTCTCTAAAGTAAACTGATTTTATCCTTTGCATGGGCCAATTTTCTTGTTAATATTGTCTATTTAATCTCTGGTCACCCATTTTTAATCTCTGGTACTCATTTTAATCTTTGATTTATTAATTTCTGGTCACCCACTAATTTTTGGTCATCTATTCAATCTCTGTTCACGGTAAAGGTCATAATCCAATTACTTATTAATAATAACCCATAATAGTAATACTGTGGTTGTGATGGAGGACAAGAAAATCTTCAGGCTGGCTTTATTCACTGCTATTTTTGGGTTGGTGGGAATGATAATCTCTGCCAATTATGTAATGCCCCAAACAGTCCAGATTAAAGATATGAATCGAGGAATGCTTGATAAAGAAGTTTCAGTTGAGGGTCTGGTGACTGGTGTCAGTCAATCCCAGAAGGGAGGAACCTATTTCCTGGATTTGATGGATGGAACTGGAAAAACAAAGGTGGTTATATTCGATAGTGTGGCATCTGAAATCCAGAAAACCAATATTACTCCTCAAAACTTTATTAACCGGCGTGTAAAAATTGATGGAAAAGTCACAGAATATCAGGGTAGCCTGGAAGTTGTGCTCAAGGATGCCAGCTCATTAAAGATAGTAGTATGAAAAACAGGCCCCTGATTTATTTAATCAGGGGAATTTATGTTGAAATGAATTTATTTATCAGGAATTTATTGTTTGAAATAATATTTTTTAGTTTAATCCTGTTTAGAAGACTTCAAACCAATGGTGTATCCTTTGATCTCATCCAAAATATCCTTGGCATAGTAGGATGCAAATATTATTCCCAGGGCACTGACGACCCAGAAGGATGCTAAACGATCCACCATAGCTATACTTCCGCCCACTGCACTGGGAACTCCGAAAATCACGAATAATCCGGTGAGTGACAGTTCAATGGAACCAATACCTCCTGGTAGGGCAGATAATATTCCGATGATGTTGGCCAGGAGGAAGATGATGATAATGGCCACGAAGTTAATTTTAACATTGAAAGCAGCAAAAACAATGTACAAACGGACACATTCCAGAAGCCAGCTGGCAGCAGTTAACACGAAGACCACAGTCAGATTCTTGAAACTGCTGAATGTTTTAGTGTACTCGATCATGCTGCGCAGCCCTTGGGTGAATTTATTATATAAGTTCTCCACCACTTCTTCAGAGATGGGTAAAAATCGCACTATGAAATGAACACGATTATAAATCCAGATACTGGTATCTTCTCTCCAGTTTATCAGGTAAACAACAGCTAAAAGTCCAAAAGAAGCTAAACCTCCCATAATTGCTATTATTCTTACCTTTGGAAGTAAACAAGCACATATCAATAATAAAATTGCCCCTATTGCTCCATCGAAGAATCTTTCGGTCAAACCTGCTGATAAACCTTCTGAAAGGCTTATTCCATTGATTTTTTTACCAGCAACAGCATTTAAAACCTCCCCTCCGCTGCGCATAGGGGTGAAGTTACCTGCAAAAAGTCCGATGGTCTTGACAATGAAGTTTTTCTTGAATTCCCAGGGTTGATTTATGATGTAACCCCAACGTAGTGAGCGGATCCAAACCACAAAAAGATGTACCCCGACTGCTAGTAGTATTAACCATGGATTGGCTGTTTTAATAACTTCCCACATTTTCTGGGGGCCAATCCAGATTATTAGAAGTGCCAGTAACAGGATACTTACCAGGAAAACATAGTACCTTTTCAAATTCAAATCCTCCGCAGTAATTTGCGCACTAAAAGGCGCAGGGTGAACATCACATAATGCACAACATGTCTTGCGCGCACATAAGACTTTTCATTACCATAAATGCACTGTATGGGTCTTTCAGACACTACCAGATCATTTTCTGAAGCCCGACAAAGTACTTCTGATTCATAAACATAATCATTGTAGGGTATATCAACAAAAAATGGGGCTGCCTTTTTGGATATTACTCTGAAACCGCACTGACTATCTGTGATGTGGTAACCAGTCACAAATCTTATCAGCCGGGTGGTTATTCCATTGGAAAGACGGCGCTGCAGGGGCATGTGTTGTGGGGGCATGTTCAGGAAACGGGAACCGATTAACAGATCAACACCTTCCATTCCATCCAGGAGGAGGGGTATGCACCGGGGGTCATGTTGACAATCACCATCCAGAAGAACCATGAGATCGTAATCATCTGAAATGGCACTTTTAAGTCCAGTTTTAATAGCCGCACCTTTACCAATGTTTTTTTTATGTTTTAAAACATTTGATTTTGCATTTATTGCAAGTGCGGATGTCTCATCAGTGGATCCGTCATCTACAACTAGAACATCCGAATATTTTTTAACACCGTTAACCACATGGGCTATAGTGTTTTCTTCGTTGTAAGCAGGAATAATAGTTATGATTCTCATTTAAATATCCTTAATCATTAATGGTAATTAACAAGTCTTTATTGAAATTAACAAAGTCAGCAATAATATTATATTATAAATTTAAATATTTTCATTCAATATAAAGTCATGGTGTCCCAATGAACTATCCTCAAATCTTACGAGAAAAACCTGTTTTATTACTATTGATCCCGGCTTTAGCCGCATTTTTCATAGCACTGATTCCCACCCTAAAGTATCAGTGGCCATTGGGTGGAGATATTTTTTATCATGTCCATCTGGCTAAACTTTACATGGAACAGGGACTGGTTTACTGGGATCCCTTAACATCAGCACCATACGGGCGCCCTATTTTTTATCCCCCTGTTTTTCATTTGTTACTGCTTTCAGTGGGCCTTATCTTTGGGGACATGTTCACGGCAGCCAGGGTTTTACAACCGGTACTAACTCTGTTCTTATTTTTATCCTTTGCTTATGTAGCATACAAACTTTACGAAAGTGTCTTGGTAGGGGTTACCGCAGGATTCTTTATATTTTTCAGTGTTGTTTTCCAGAGATTTATTCTACCTGGCCCGGAAAACCTGGCTCTCATACTGTTTCCCCTGGTAATTTATGGATTTTATCTTTGCACTAAAAATAAGAGCTATAAATATGCTTCAATATCCGGTATCATTGCAGGGGTGGTATTTTTAACCCACATGTTATCAGCTTCTTTTCTTGTTTTGGTAACATCTATTTACGCTATTTTAATCAGTTTAAAGGATAAATCGATTTTAAAATACTGGCTGGTCTTCCTGGTTTCCACGCTCCTGGTGGCATCTATCTGGTGGGCACCATTACTACTTAAATATGGTCTTGTTTTCAATTCTGGTGGAGATTCTCCATATATGGTGAGCTTGTTAAGTTACCCTAAATTTTTCGGTGTTTTAACACTCCTGTTCGCATTTTTAGGTGCTATTGGAATGATTAAAAGGAGATCCAGGCAGGATATCCTGATATTAATCTCTTTAATATCTATTTTACTGGTTAGCAACCTGAATTACCTGGGAATACCCATCCTAAGTAATCGTTTTTTAACATTTGCCCTTTTCCCACTGGTGGTTATGGCCGGGGTTGGAGTTAACTACTTAAAAACTGTAATTGCCGAAAAAAACATCTCCCAAAAATTTTATGGTATTTTCATTGCCTGTGTATATGTATCATCGGTTATGATCGGATATTCCATGCTGGCTGATGTTGATAGTGGTTTTTTATGGTTAAGGGCCTCGGATGGTGAACTGGACATTGCCGAATGGTTCCAGGAAAACGGAGATAAAAAGAGCGTGGTAGTAGCCTATAACTTTAGAGATCCGTTTATAGTAGCTATAAGCAGACAACCAGTAGCAACAGGGGGTTATGGTCAGGGAATAGTACATACCCTTGATATTCAGAAGTATGCTGATGGTGGGATGAATCAATCTGATTACATAAACGATAATGTAGGATATGTGGTTCTCCCTTCAGGTATGAATGCTCCACCGTATACTACACTGGCATATAAAAACAGCTATTATCAAATATTCACTTTCAACAAATAACGGGATTTAAGGAGATTAAACTTTAATCTCCCATTAGTAATCTCCCTTTAGTAATCTCCCTTTAGTAATCTCCCTTTAGTAATCTCCCTTTAGTAATCTCCCTTTAGTAATCTCCCTTTAGTAATCTCCCTTTAGTAATCTCCCTTTAGTAATCTGCCTATTTAGTAATTTCCCTTTAGTAATCTGCTTATTTAGTAATCTGCTTATTTAGTAATCTGCCTATTTAGTAATCTGCCTATTTAGTAATCTGCCTATTTAGTAATCTCCCTATTGCCAATAATTTCCATATTTTTGGGCATAATATAGCATTAATTTTTATATTTAAGCAATTTTAATCATTAATATGCTCATAATATTGATCTAAAGATACAGATATCAACTAAATAGATATGAGGGTCACTTTAGGTGTTCTGTTCACGTTAGATATTTCAGGTTACTTTAAGCTCTCTCCAGGAAGATAGGTCCATCAACTGCCCATTTTTATCATTGACATCGGTGTTCATCATCAAAAAGGATACATTCTTAAAAATATTCAGGGGGAGCTTTAACACCAACATGTTGCCCTGGACTTCAACTGTGGCATTATTTTCAGGCTGGAGGCTGTTAACCGATTTTTTTTCATAGACTGCAGTACCATTTTGAACTTTAACATCCAAACGTTTGAACTGTCCATTTTCCAGTAATCGGAAATGGTACTGGTAAATAAGTTCACCATTAATTTGGTGAGTGGAGTTTATTACAATGTAACAGTTTTCATTATCACGTGTTACTCCCACTGAACTCATTTCATCAGAAGTTTTAAGGGTTTTGGTATTATAATCATACCGTACATCTTCAAATGAAGATGAAGGCATTCCTGTCTTTGTAAAATTCGTAGCACTGATTATTTGGGCGTTAACTGTTTGGGGAATAATGAAAAGTTCATTAGTTCTGATGAAAGATTTCAAATAACCCTTGGTGAGGGAAAGGGGAAGCCCATAGGAGTTTAAGGCTTCTTCTTTTGCTTTTTCTTCATCCGAAGTTAATGGGGTCTCTATCCAGTTAATATTCTGGTTCTGAAGTTCCTGAGGAGGTGTTAAATTGAGAGAAGGCTGATAGTTTGGAGGTGAAGGCCATTTAGTCCCTCCTTTGTGAACCAGGTAGGTATAGACAGTTCCTTTGAAGTTGGTTGCAGCTGCAGAATACATTACAAATGCATTGGTGGCCCAGTGGTCATGATGTTCATCCAATCCGTCTGGAGCAATTATAATTGTGGGTTTAAAATCAGTCATTATCTGTTTCAAGTTTTCCGCAACATTCGATCCAGTGTAAGTGGCATTTGGTTGATAGGTGAAATTGTAAGGAGAATGATCGAAATGATTGAAGGGTGTGTTGCTTTGATATGGTTTATCAGGATCCCAGTAATCCTCAAACAGAGATCTGAGGCCAGTATCAGGATAACCCAGAAAAATGATGTTACTGTTATTAACCCCCAATTTACTCAGGGCACTGGTAGTTTCCTGGTATCTTAATTCCGCAATTCCAGTGGAATTGCTTTTATTGTTTTTTTCAAGATACTGAGATAGTTCATCTGGTGTGGCTGCACTGCTCCCGTCAGTCATCACCACCACCATAACAGTGGCATTCAAATCTCTGGCTCTTTTAATCAAACCTCCCGCAGCAAGTGATTCATCATCTGGATGGGGAGCAAAAACCAGGATTCTATCATTACTATGAATTTCAGGCATTTGGGCGTATCCTGGAGTATTAAGATAGGTTAAAAATAAACAGGTTACACTAATAATCACGATTAAACCTAAAACAATTAAAAAGAGTTTTTTACGGTTGGGCTGTGGAGGAGATTGAGGTGAATTGGTAGTCATATCTGGTACCTTTAATTCTTTTTATTATCTTTTATAATGAGTGTTAATAAAATTATTTTTAAATTAATCCTGACCTAAGTTATTTATGTTTAAATCAATAACTTCCAATTAAATACTCTCTAAAGTTTACTTTACTATTTAATATTCATCATCCTCACAGGTGTGCTAATGGAATATGAAAAAATAACTAAAAATAAGTCTGTTCTGTTACTTCTGATTCCTGCCATTCTGGCATTCATCATTGCTCTTATTCCCACTTTAAAGTACCAGTGGCCCTTAAGCTGGGATATATATTACCATGTTCACCTGGCCAAACTTTACATGGAACAGGGACTAACATTCTGGGACCCTTTAACCTATGCCCCATTTGGCAGGCCAATATTCTATCCTCCTCTATTCCATTACCTCCTTGCGGCATTGGCGGCCCTTTTGAAAGTTGATCCCTTCCAGATAGCCAGGTATCTTCAACCAGTTTTTGCATTTTCCCTGGTTTTATCATTCACCTATGTTGCCCGCCAGTTTTACAACTTAAGAGTGGCCTTACTGGCTGGATTTTTCCTGTTTTTCACATCAGTATTCCACCGGGCTATGCTACCATTACCTGAAACCCTGGCCTTAATCTTCTTCCCCCTGGCGGTTTACTTTTACTACTGTGCACTGGAAGGCGATGGTCATATATTTGCGGTTTTAGGGGGTATTATCGGCGGATTAATGATGTTAACCCATAACTTAACCGGATTAATAATGTTAGGGGTGGTACTGCTTTTCACATTATCCCTCAAACTGCGAAAGGATGAGGTGGATTACTCCTCATTAGGAATATTCCTGGGATTTACCCTCATAGTGGCTGCTTTATGGTGGGTTCCCCTATTGATCCAGTATGGATACACTTTCCACAACCCTCAAGCAGTTCTTCAGGGTCCGGTTGAATATTTAATCATTCTGGCCAAGACATTGGGAGTTCCAGCCCTGATATTTGCTGTTTTATGGTTAATTATTCGGATTAAAGGATTCAAAGAAAATAGTATGAAAAGATGGGCTGAAAAATTGTCCCGAAAAGATATTTTAATAATTACTTGGACTTTATTCCTGTTAATATTAAGCAATGCGTATATTTTGGGATTTTCCATACTCATAGATCGAATACTGAATTTTGCAGTCTTTCCAGTGATGATAATGGCTGCACTGGGCTTGGAATACATCCACACCTGCAGTACCAAACCAAGCTACGAAAAAATATACAAAGTTCTAATTATCATTTTAATCATCTCTGCAGTTTTTTCAGGATTATTCTACGCCCTATCTGTAAAACCAATGGTCACTGACTCTCAAAGAGATTTAGCCCAGTGGTTTGCGGATAATGGGGATGGTAAGAGTGTGGTCATGTCCCTCACTGAAGGCATTGATCCGGTGATTGTCTCGGTATCCAGGCAGCCAGTTTCCACAGGGGGTTACCAGCCGGGTATGGTTAAAGTCCTTGATCGAAACCTTTACTACAGTGGAAATTTCACAAAAGAAGATGTTAAAAGGGATAATATTGGATACTTTGTAGAACAGTCCCCAATATCTCATCCTGGTTATTTCACCCTGGTTTACCAGAACAAAGATTATAAAGTTTGGAGGGTAAATATTTAGATGAGTAGTTATGTTAATTAATTCCCTCCTTAAATGGGGTACCTATTTAGGTAATCCTCTTAAATGGAGTAATTATGTTAAATAATCTATGGGAGTAGTTACGTTAGATAAATCTATTGCTAATACCCATCTAAGCAACAGTTTAAAGCAGATTTTACATTAATAAAAATACGGATTTAAGACCATATTATAATTAAAACCATATTAATAAGACCATATTTAAAATTAATCAGGTAATTAAATTCATTTGTATTATTGAAGTTGCCTTATTGAATTGTATTCAAACAGTTTCACATGAAAATTTAAGGAAGTGCTCTTATGAAAAAGTTATTCGGAACATTTGGGGTTAGAAGAATTGCCAATGAAGTATTAACACCAGAATTCGCATCAAAACTGGCCGCAGCATACGGAACACTGGTTAAAGGATGGGTTGCTGTTGGGGGGGACCCCAGAACATCCACTCCATTAATAAAACACGCAGTGATATCAGGACTCCTTTCATCAGGATGTCAAGTGGTTGATCTGGGAATACTACCCACACCTGCAGTTCAATATGCAGTAAGGAACTACTACGATGGTGGAGTTATAATCACCGCATCCCACAACCCTCCACAGTACAACGGGATAAAATTCGTGGATGAAGATGGAATTGGTATTGCTGAAGACATGGAACTTAAGATCGAGGATATGTACTTCAACGAAAACCCAGATAGGGTGGCCTGGGATGAAATTGGTGAGGTAATTACCAATCCTGGTCTGGTTGATGAATACATTGATGAAGTGATACAGCGTGTGGACCATGATGCCATTAAAAAAGCCAATCTCAAGGTGATAGTAGATTGTGGTAGTGGAGCTGCCTGTTCCACCACTCCATACATTCTCCGCAAACTGGGATGTGAAATAACCACTTTAAACTGTCAGCCTGATGGTCACTTCCCAGGGAGAAACCCGGAACCAACAGAAGATAACCTTCAGGAACTCATAAAAACAGTGAAAGCCACTGGGGCAGATCTGGGAATTGCCCATGATGGGGATGCCGATCGTACCATCTGCATTGACGAAAATGGTAGCTTTGTAATGGGGGATAAAACATTCGCCTTGGTGGAAAAACAGTTACTGCAGGAAAATCAGGGAGGACTCATAGTAACCACCGTGGCCACCTCAACTGCAATTTATGACATAGCCGAGGAGTGTGGGGGGACAGTGAAAGCTACCCGCGTGGGTGACCTTCTGGTAGCCCGTGAACTCAAAGAAAGCGATGGATTATTCGGTGGAGAAGAAAATGGAGGTCTTATTTTCCCGGACTTTGTCTTAGGCAGGGATGCAGCAATGTCCACTGCCAAAATTGTGGAAATCATGGCCCTCACTGGAAAACCATTATCCCAGCTGGTGGCGGAACTTCCTGCCTATCAGTCAGTGAAGATGAAAGTGGAATGTCCTGATGACTTGAAACGTGAAGTAATGGATAAAATCGCCGCAGATACCAAGGAATTTGAAATTGACACCACCGATGGGGTGAAGATATTCCGGGATGAAGGATGGATTATCATCAGACCATCTGGAACAGAACCCATCTTCAGATGCTTTGCAGAAGCTAAAAACACTGATGATGCCACTAAAATGGCAGAATGGGGTATTTCTCTGGTTAAAAAGCATTTAGGGAACTAATAAATTTTAAGAAACAATGAAATAAGGAAAAAGAAATAATAAAATAAAATTCTTATTTCTTTATTAGGAACTTTTAGGAACTTCTTAAGAACCTCTTAGGAACTTACTTAGTGGATTTTTAGGGTGATAATTGGAAACTAATGAAATTGGGAAACTAAAAAAACTAATAATTATTTTTCAAGTAATTGTTTTTCCCAATTATTTTCTTATTTTTCCTTTCTTTTTTGTCCCGGATCATCGAAATAAAAGCCGTAAAATTCGGCACAATATGCACATAATGGGAATTTTTCGTATCGGTAGCGGCTTCCATCCTCTTTATTCATGTCAAACTTTTTACCACAAGTGTAACAGGTTTCAATTTTTTCAGCTTTTTTATTTTCTTCATTATTCTGGATGTTAAACACCACCAGGAATTAGTTTATGGGAGTTAGTTTATATAATCATTCATATTTTGCCCTATTTAATGAATCAGGCACTATTTGCTCAATCAGCCCTTATTTAAGCAGTGAATATTGCTCTTTTACAAAATATGGATAAATTTGAGTATTAATTTGCAGTGTGTGAGATGGTATAGTTTATTAAAGATTGAATACCCTTTAAATTATTCTCTAGATTATTCTTTAGATTATTCCTAGATTAATTCTAATATTTATGGTTTGACCTTAATTTATGGTTTGACTTCAGTCGGAGTTAAAGGGCAATCGAAAAATAAATTATGAACTCAGTACAGAAATAAGTTCATGAACAAAAAAAGAAAAATAGCCTGGGGGATTACGGGAAGCGGTGAAAAACTGGTGGAAACAGTAGAAATCATGCAACAGATGAGGGATGAATACCATAAACAATTTGACATCAGGGTGTTCATATCCAAGGCAGGAGACCAGGTTTTAAAATATTACAACCTCTCTAACACTCTGGAAACAAAATTTGACAAAACATGGACTGAAATCAACTCCAATGCTCCCTTTCTGGCTGGACAGATTCAACTGGGAAGATATGCATTCTTATTGGTGGCTCCAGCAACATCCAATACAGTGGCCAAAATCTCGCTGCGTATAGCAGACACTCTACTCACCAATGCAGCCATAATGGGTCAAAAAACTAACACTCCGATTTACGTCATGCCTACGGACTTTAGGGAGGGTATTGTTACCACTAAACTCCCCAATGGTAAGGATCTGGAGTTGACTATAACTCGTGAAGATGCCGAGCACGTTGAAAAACTGTCAACAATGGACAGCACCACTGTATTCGAAAATCCCGAGGAAATACCAGCTATATTCCAGAAACATGCTGAAATGCTTAAATAAATCTGGAGCACGCCGGAATAATCTTTAATGTTCAAATAGGTTATCTTCGCTGCTGTAAAGTCACACTGAACCTTTTAATGGGAAACCCGTTATCTTCATCATCACTGAGCGGTGATATCCCCCTGAAATAGTACTCTACTGGTCCGGTACTATCAATATCCACAGGAACAGTTTCCATATCATGTAGTGCATCGAAAAAATCATGAATTTCCATCAATTTATCTTCAGGACCCCTGAATTTAACAACCATGGCTCCTTCTCTTCTATTCTGGAGTGATATGTACTTATCATCCACATCAATAGCAGTATCTTTCTTTTTACTCCCACTAACTCTGTAAAATAAAATATTGGCCATATTTTAACCCCCTGAACTGTTTAACAAAGTATTCAACCTATTTTATATATTATAATATTGATTTCATGGGATATAAATTTAAGATAATATGACTGGATTTTAGGAATATTTCATGATTTCAAGATATCATTTTTTTAATTCAGATAATCTTAAATTGCAATTTTGCGGTGTGGTTAATTCTTATTAAAGATCAGATTAAAGATGACTTTATAAAAATAAGAAAAATTTTAAAGAATTTGAGGTTTCTTTTTTAACATTGAAGGGTTTTTAAACTACGGATGAACAGGGAAAAATTAAATGAATTGAAACTTAAATAATGGCTGAATATTCTTTGATTATAATTTGTAACCAATATCCCGGAGGAATTTCTTCCTTCCAGCCACATCTTCTTCAGTTTCAATGGCTTGTGGTTTAAAACCATCAACAACTCCAATTATCCCTCTTCCTTGTTCGGTTTCCACAATCAGGACCTGGACCGGGTTGGCAGTGGCACAGAAAAGATTAACCACCTCTGGCACATCTTTTATTCTCTGGGTGAGATTTAGGGGAAATGCATTAGCCAGGAATATCAGGAAACTGTGACCACAGGACAGCTCCAGCATTTTTTCTCCGGCCAGTTTCTCCAGATCTGCATTGTTCCCGGCAGTTCTCACCAGACAATCCCCTGAAGCCTCTCCAAACGCAAGGCCAAACTCTGCCTGTGGCACGGTATTCACTATGGGCCTCGTAAAGATCCTCCACTGTTTTGATGAAGTGGCTCTGACCTAAAATAAGATTACAATCTTCTGGTGCTTCCAGATTAACCATCTTAATATCCATTTCCATCTCTTTGCCTCCTTTAATCTTCCATTTAATCCTGAATATTTAGTACGTCCTGGAATATTTAGTACGTGTTGTATGGAAAAATTTGGTGTTCTACTAAAATAGTTTTGGAATTTATTGAATGTTAATTTAACTAACTTCATGGGATTATTTTCCATAATATTGAAAATTTTTCCATCAAATTGTTCAATCTCAAAATTTTTTCCATACCTCAAATTTTTCTCAGTTACAAATGTATGGATGGGAGTGTCATGGTATTGGTAATTTATTTATAGTAGCAAAATTAAACTGTCATTAACAATCATTATAAAATTAGTGTAAAGTTATAATATAAAGGTGAGCATAGATTAAAAGATATAAAAATTGAATTATTTAATCAAATTATCTTTGAATCCTCAATTAAAATAAAAATCTATTAGTTTTTATACCCCTGGTAAACTAGCCAAGGGCTTGATTAAAAGACTTAAACCACATTTAATGTGAGGTTTTACTTATGAATGAAAAGATGAAGGAAATTGGGCTGAGAATAACAGAACTTCGAGAGCTCTCGGATATCAGTATTCATGACATGGCAGATTACCTGCACATCCCTTTGGAAACTTACCAGGAATATGAAGCCGGTAAAAAAGACATTCCTGCAAGTATTCTCTATGAAATTGCTCATAAAATGGAAGTGGACATGGGTTTATTATTAACTGGAGAAGAAACCCGGATGCACATTTTCAGCGTAACCAGAAAGGGAAAAGGGGTGGAAGTAGGCCGTAGAAAACAGTACCAGTACGAAAATCTAGCGGAAAAATTCATACATAAAAAAGCCGAACCATTTATCGTTACTGTAGAACCAAAAGGTGAAGGATACAAACCATCAACCAATACTCACCCTGGACAGGAATTCAACTACATTTTAGAGGGTACTTTGAAAATTTTACATCCACGACAATGAGATTGTACTCAACGAAGGAGATTCAATCTTTTTTGATTCATCCTACGAACATGCCATGGAAGCCCTGGAAAATAAGTCAGCTAAATTCCTGGCAATTGTAATGTAAATTGGATAATAATATAAATTGGATAATAAAAATTCCTTATAAAAATTAATAAAACAGAATATAATTTAAAATAAGCATTATAAATTTAAAAAAATTGATAAACAGCGATTTGTTAAAATAACCGGTGATAAAAATGTCATCTTTACTTGAAAAATTTGTTTCACAGGTAGATTTTGATTCTTATCCTGATTTTAAGGATAATTTCTGTATAAAAATACCGGATAACTTCAACTTTGCCTATGATGTGGTGGATGAATATGCCCGTTTGTATCCAGAAAAAGTGGCCATGGTATGGTGCAACGATGATACTGGACCGGATATTCACCTTCAAAGACCTTAAAGAATACTCTGATCGTGCAGCCAACTTCTTCGCCCAGCAGGGCATAAAAAAGGGAGACCGGGTAATGCTCACCTTAAAAAGCCGTTATGAGTTCTGGTTCTGTATTCTGGCCCTCCACAAGTTGGGAGCCATAACCATCCCAGCCACCCACATGCTAAAAACCAGGGATATTGTTTACCGTATAAAGAACGCCGGTATCAAAATGGTGGTATGCATAGCAGAAGATGGAGTACCTGGATACTTCGATGAAGCCCACCTGCAACTGGAAGAAGCTCCCTTCATAAAGGCACTGGTGGGAGATGAGGATAGAGAAGGGTGGTTCAACTTCCGTAAAGAAATAGAAAATGCATCACCCGAATTCCAGCGACCTACTGGAGAAGAAGGCACTCAAAATGATGATGTTGCACTTATTTATTTCTCCTCAGGAACCACCGGCCTGCCCCAAGATGATCATGCACGATTACACCTACCCTCTGGGCCATATAATAACAGCCAAGTACTGGCAAAATGTGGTGGAGGATGGACTACATTACACTGTGGCTGATACTGGCTGGGCCAAGGCTATGTGGGGTCAAATATACGGGCAGTGGATATCAGGCACTGCGATCTTCGTATATGACTACGAACGATTCGATGCAGCAAAAATGCTGGACAAGGCCTCCCATCACGGAGTAACCACATTCTGTGCACCTCCAACCATTTACCGGTTCCTCATAAAGGAAGATCTGTCTCAATACGACTTTTCAACCCTGAAATACGCGGTAACTGCAGGAGAACCCCCTGAACCCTGAAGTTTACAATAAATTTTTATGAATTCACCGGTTTGCGTTTAAGGGAAGGATTTGGCCAGACTGAATGTGTGGTCTGCATAGCTAACTTCCCCTGGATAGAACCCAGACCCGGATCAATGGGAAAATCCGCCCCTGAATACGACATCCAGATCATGGATAAAGAGGGTAAACAGTGCGATGTGGGTGAAGAAGGCGAAATAGTTATAAAAACCGCCAATGGCAAACCACCAGGCTTATTCCTGCGGATACTACAAGGAAGATAATAAAACAGAAGCTGCCTGGTACGATGGATATTACCACACTGGAGATACTGCCTGGAAGGATGAAGATGGTTACCTTTGGTTTGTGGGACGTAACGATGACATGATAAAAAGTTCAGGATACCGTATTGGTCCTTTCGAGGTGGAAAGCGCAGTAATATCTCATCAGGCAGTCATGGAATGTGCCATCACCGGGGTCCCTCACCCAGTAAGGGGGCAGGTTATAAAAAGCCACCATAGTACTAACCGGGGATTATGAGGCCTTCTCCTGAACTGGCCAAAGAAATCCAAAACCATGTTAAACAGGTAACTGCACCCTATAAATACCCCCGGGTAGTGGAATTTGTGGATGAAATTACCCAAGACCATCAGCGGAAAAATTCGCCGGGTAGAAATCCGGGAAAAAGATGAAAAGGAATAATAAACCTGTTTATCTAAATTAATGGGAAATTAGGATGATAATAGTTATCCAATGATATTCACTATCTATTTAAATCCATTTTTCCCTCATTTTTTTAAGGTTTTACTACAGATTAAAATTTTTTTATTGAATGTTAATGGGATGATATGAATCATGAATAATCGCAAGAAAGAACCTTATCCAGTGTTCAATGAACTGGAATGTAAGGCATGTGAACGTTGTATATTGGCCTGCCGTGCAGGTGTCCTTAAAATGAGTGAAGACATCAATGAACGCGGTTACCATTATGCAGAATACACTGGAAAAGGATGCACCGGTTGCGGGGACTGTTACTACACCTGCCCAGAACCACTGGCTGTGGAAGTGCACATACCCCGAAGATCCCGAAGTAAAGATCAAAAGAAGATTAACAATGAACAAGGGGTTAAGGAGGAAGATAAATGACCATACAGCTAATAAAAGGCAACACTGCAGTTATAGTCGGTGCAATGTATGCAGGTTGTGACTGCTTCTTCGGATACCCTATAACCCCCGCTTCTGAAGTTTTACACGAAGCTTCACTCTACTTCCCAAAGGTAGGCCGTAAATTCGTACAGGCGGAATCAGAGGAAGCCTCCATAAACATGGTTTACGGAGCAGCTGCCCGCAGGCCATAGGGTTATAACTGCATCCTCAGGACCTGGAATAAGTCTTATGCAGGAGGGTGTATCCTTCCTGGCAGGAGCAGAACTTCCCTGCGTCCTGGTAGATATCATGCGTGCCGGACCCGGTCTGGGGAAACATTGGACCAGAGCAAGCAGACTACACACAACTGGTTAAAGGAGGAGGCCACGGAAACTATCACAACATCGTCCTGGCACCAAACTCTGTCCAGGAAATGTGCGACTTCACCATGAAAGCCTTCCAGCTGGCAGAAAAGTACCGTAACCCAGCAGTAGTCCTGGCAGACGGGAGTGCTGGGCCAGATGGTGGAAAGACTCCACTTCCCATCAGAAGCTCTAACCCCAACCTATGACGAGTCATGGGCGGTTAGGGGGCAACCGCGAAACAAGAGGCAACCTGGTAACCAGCATATTCCTGGACTTCGACCAGCTTGAAGACTTCAACTACCGTTTACAGGATAAATACCAGACCATCCGCGAAAACGAGGTGGACTACGAGGAATACTTGACCGATGATGCAGATATCATTCTGGTAGCCTATGGTATAAGCAGCCGAGTGGCCCGTTCAGCAGTGGACATGGTTCGAGCAGAAGGTATAAAAGCAGGACTCTTCCGTCCAAAAACACTGTTCCCATTCCCCGAAGAACGATTAAGAGAACTAGCCCGGAAAGACTGTCAGTTTTTATCAGTTGAAATGAGTAACGGTCAAATGAGAGAAGATGTAATCCTGGCAATCGGCTGCCAGCGCCCAGTGGAACTGGTGAACCGTATGGGTGGAAACCTCATAGACCAGAAAAGCATCATAGACAAGATCCATGAATGGAAGGTGGTAACTGATGACGCTTGATAACACCATGGATAAAGTTAACCAAGTAAAGATGGATGAAAAAGTCCTCAAAAAACCAGAATCCATGCTGGATGAGTTTCCCCGTAAAGGTGGAAGCGCACCAACCGCCACTCACTACTGTCCAGGATGTGGCCATGGAATACTCCACAAACTCATAGGAGAAGCTATGGATGAACTGGGAATACAGGACCGCACAGTCATGACCAGTCCAGTGGGATGTGCAGTTTTCGCTTACTACTACTTTGACTGTGGACACGTACAGGTTGCACACGGACGTGCACCAGCAGTGGGAACCGGGAATATCCCGTGCAGAAGAAAATGCAGTGGTAATGTTATACCAGGGGAGATGGAGACCTGGCATCAATAGGGTTGAATGAAACCATCCAGGCCGCTAACCGGGGAGAAAAAATGGCAGTGTTCTTTGTAAACAACACTGTCTACGGAATGACCGGTGGACAGATGGCACCCACCACCCTGGTTGGGGAAGTCACTGTAACCTGCCCTGCAGGCCGGGACCCACGTTACATGGGTTACCCCATGCACATGGCAGAATTACTGGACAACCTGGAGAGCACCGGTCTTCATTGAACGCGTATCTGTAGCAGACCCCTAAAAACATTCGAAGAGCTAAAAGGGCAGTGAAAAAAGCCCTTGAAGTTCAAAGGATAGTAAAGGCTATGCATTTGTGGAAGTACTTTCACCCTGCCCTACCAACCTTAGAATGGATGCCCAGGCAACCGAAGACTTCGTTTAACAATGAGATGACCAAGGAATTCCCCCTGAAAAACTTCCGGGACAAAAGAAGCGAAACAGAAACCCTCTGCAGGGCAAGTAGTGACTTTTCACAGGAATCCTTGGAAGACATCTTCGAAGTTCAAGATGACACTTCATGGGAGGGCCCGGGATGACCCATCCTTCCCAAGAAAGGTGGTTCGAATTGCAGGATTCGGAGGTCAGGGAGTTTTAAGTATGGGACTCACCTTAGCTCAGGCAGCCTGTAATGACCAGCGACACGTGTCATGGTATCCTTCATACGGACCGGAACAGCGAGGAGGAACATCCGACTGTACAGTGGTAATATCTGGTGAGCCCATAGGTTCCCCTGTACTTCAAACATCTGATGGTCTGGTGGCAATGAACAAGCCCTCCATGGAAAAATTCGCATCCCGTGTTAGGGAAGGTGGAATTATCATCTACGAAAGCAGTATTGGTGAGTTTGAAACTCCAGAAGGACTCAGGACACTGTCCATACCGGCCCGTAAGATAGCCAAGGAGCATGGTGTAAAAAGAGCAGCTAACACTGCAATGCTGGGAGTTATAATGGAATTAGGCTTAACTGGCCTTCCTAAACATGTTTTCACCGAAGCAGTGGAACACACCTTCCGCAGAAAACCCAAACTGGTACCAGCCAACCTGGAAATACTGGAAGCTGGTGCCGAGTGGGCCCGGGGAAAACCTTAAAAAATGAGAAACATCATGGAAATGATTCACATGAAACCGAGAATTACTTTCAGTGGAAACATTAAAAAGAATGAAAACATCATGGTGGGGCAAACAGGAATATTTAACCGATATAAATCAGTATAATTCTGTTTAACCTTCCATTAATCTCTTTTTGATTTACTTTTGTTAATTACATTTCAAAGTTGAATTTCATTTTTTCAATTTAACTTTTTATTTTACCTCTCATATCACTCTTTTAAACATTAATTTTCCTTTAAAAATTATTTTTCTTAAGAATTTTAAACTTATTTATGTATATTTTGGAATTAATTATAATTAGTTTATAATTAGCTATTTAGAACATTTTTAGCATACTAATGTTTTTTTAAATCCCAATACCCCTCTTATGTATTTACTTTTTTTCCACTTCATAGCCCAGGATAACTTAAATTTTAAGTAAATTGCAGTTCATAATGTTAACTATAAAAAGTAAGATGTAAATTTTAAATGGGATTAAATTTTAGGAGAGGGATTAAATTTTAGGAGATATATGTTTCAAGGGGTGAAATAATGACTGTTTTCCTAAAAGAAGAAGATATTTCCCTGGTTCTGTGTGGTGAGGCTGGTCAGGGAATCCAGACAGTAGAGGCCATACTGGCCCAGGCTGTAAAACAAAGTGGATACAACATTTTCTCAACCAAAGAATACATGTCGAGGGTTAGAGGGGGTCAAAACTCCACTGAAATAAGAGTATCGTCCCATAGGGTTGCCTCATATGTGGATCGAATTGACATCCTACTGGCACTAAGTTCTGGGGCAGTAAATCACCTCAAGGACAGAATTTCATCTGATACTCTGGTTATAGGAGATCCAGAGCACCTGAAATCAGTGAAGGGTAGTAAAATTTTTGATTCTGTTTCAGGACCTAATTTTATAGAAATCCCACTTATGGAAACTGCCCAGGAAATGGGAGGACCAATATTTGCCAATGTAATTGCAGCAGGAGCCCTGTCATGTCTGTTGAAAATTCCTAGGGAAATATTTGACGGTCTAATCAGTGACATGTTCACCAGGAAAGGCCAGGAAATACTTCAAAAGGACTTAAAAGCAGGTGAAGCAGGTTACAGTATTGGTAAACATTTAATGGAATCTGAAACAGGGAAATCTGAAACAGACACAATCCATATTTCATTACAGGGAGAGTCCTCAGTACGTGATGAGCTCCTGATAAATGGTACCGATGCAGTGGGGTTTGGATGCCTGGCTGGAGAATGTCGTTTTATGTCATCTTATCCCATGACCCCTTCCACTCCCCTACAGAACTTCCTGGCAGGTAATGCCCATGAATTTGAACTGGTATATGAGCAGGCAGAGGATGAAATAGCAGCCATCAACATGGCACTGGGAGCATCCTATGCTGGGGCCCGGAGTATTGTAGCCACATCAGGAAGTGGATTTGCCCTGATGGAAGAGGGGGTGGGACTGGCAGGAATGATAGAAACACCAGTAGTCATTTACCTCGGCCAGAGACCAGGACCCGCAGTTGGATTACCCACCCGTACCAGCCAGGAAGACCTGAACTTGGCACTCTACTCAGGGCCAGGAGAATTCCCGC
>NZ_OY762013.1 GCF_963665055.1 uncultured Methanobacterium sp. | reverse complement strand
CCTGATAAATTCTTTTTAATCGTAGAACCTCTTCCTTGGTTAAATTATAATTGTAAGCTCTTTTTTGAGGTTTTTCTAATTTCCCTGCCGGATTTCCATACGACTCAGTCACTTTTGACTCTTCCAATCCCATTAAAGATTCAAATTCATTGAGAGGGAACTCTTCTGGTAAGAGTGCTGCCAGGACCATGGCCCTGGAAAGGGTTAATGGTGTACGGTTCCACCAGTGATGTATCCCAAAAAGGGGTGGACGGCCATCCTTTTCTTTCCTTGTTTCGGCACTGATTAAGTCCAGTGGGAAAATGTTTTCAATGAGTCTTTTTTTACCTATTTATAGCCCCCCATTTCATGGAAAAGTAATCTTTCTAATTCTTTTTAATAAATAATTCTTTAATTATGATAGTAATCTTTTCTGGACTTAGATTTATTTCAAGCTAGATTTTATTATTTGCTAGATTTTATTTTAAACTAGATTTTTTGGCATTATTATAACTTTTGTGGTATTGGTATAACAAATAATGTTTAGGTTACTGTGGGGTTTAGGGTACAGTGGGTTTACTACCCCCTGCAGGGTTAGAGCAGAAAGTTCTAAAGTCACAGGCATCACAGGTTCTTCTTTCTGGCTCAGGAGTCCAGGAATTCTGGATTCCACATCCAGCAATTTCACGGTTAATGTTACTTTCAATATCCCCCACCACACTGTCAAATGCCTGCAACGACTCCTGGAGAGAGTCATCTTCAATTGGTATGATCCGGACAGAGCGCAGGTTCTGATAGGACTCAGAAAGTGCAGGGGGTGTAGTCCTGGTTTTCCAGTTCAAAAGTAATTCCAGATCCTCACCAGTGGGCATTATATCGGTTTTATTATTTTTAACCTCACTTTTAAGCTCCTCCAGGTCCTTCCTGAATCTTTCCAGTTCGTTGAGGTAGAATAGTATTCCCACCAGTACTGGTTTAGCATCTGGCTGCAGGGAACGTAACCAGGCATAGGTCTGCACCTGCCACTGGTGGTGTAACCAGTGTGGTGAACCGGGGATGGGACGGTTCATACCTTTGTAATCCACGATGATCTCGTAAGAGTCCAGATTTTCTATTTTTTTCTTAAATTCAGGATTATTGTGCAGATACTTTATTATAAGGTTATCTGGAGTTGCTCCCTTCAGCTGGACCGAACTTAGAACATCTACTATGCCAGTTACTCCGTAATAATTGGAGCGGCTTTTATCCTTCTGGTAATGGGGCATGTCACGTATACCCTTGAGGACGTATCTCAGCATCATCAATCAGAGGAAATAAATGGGGCCCCCAAGTGTTAATTGCCTTTTCTGCACGGATACTGGCAACCAGTTTATGGGGGGTGGTTGTTGTCAGGGCAAAGTCCAGGGTTGTCACTTTCACCTTCAAAGGTGCAGAACAGGTTGGGTGGGGGGTTTAGTCCCCTGGATCTCATTCTCTTGTTTATTTCCAGTTCTACCTGCCTTATCTGTGTTTCCCAGTCCCAGGGGAATTCCTTCCAGTCGTGTTCATCCCAGCGTAGATACGCCTCTTCCATAACCCCATGGATGAAGTTACCAAACCACAACTGAACCGGCATGGATGGGGGTAGAGTGGCCTTGTTCTGGTAGCGGTACTGTAAAGGACATGTTAAGTAGGATAATAAGTCGCCGGTGAGGCTGTATTCTGGGATTATGTAGGGTTTTGAGTGTATGGATAACGTCATAATTATACACCTTTTAAATATGTTTCAGGTTATTCAATCTATTCCAATGCCATTTACCATCCCTGGACCATCCAGTGGCCACGTTAGATATCCTTCTAGGTCCCTGTTTGGTTTCATAACCATCCTTTAAACTGTTCAAACCCACCAGGAGGAGTACATCCTGTGGTCGGCTGTAGGCCACAAAGTACTGCCGGGTTAGATCATCAAAAGCCCGGTCCCTGGAAGTTCTTCCGGGTTCGTCCAGGGGTGAGCAGGTTCTGATTTCATCCTCCATATTGCAGGGTTTACCACCCTCACGGGGAAAGCGTTTGAACTCCTGTGCTGTGTAGTTTTTATTGAAGTCTGAACCCACATCCACGATGACCAGGGGAAATTCCAGTCCCTTGGCCTGGTGTATGCTCATGATATTGATTCTATCATCAGGCAGAGTTTCCAGCAGTCCCTCATCTATTTCAATGGCACCGGTGGCTATGGGTACCAGTATGTTCCAGATGGCCTCCCTCACTGATGAGTTGTTAAGTTCCTCATCATCGTGGTGGAGAATTTCACCACCGAAACTGTTGAAGATACCGGTCTGGGCAATGGTCCGGGTAACTGCCTCCAAGTAGACCAGGCTCTCCACATCATCCTTAAGTTGAGGTATCCATGTTACTAATTGGTAGGTAAGTTCAATTAAAGGAACATCCTGTTTCCATTTATTCCTACCAATTGGTGTTCGTGTCTGCCATGCTGTGACAAATTCATCTAATGATAATGGTTTGTTGGGTTCTGGATTTTCTTTTAAATATTTCTGGGCAGTTTCTCTCCACTGGTTGAAGTTGTGCTTTGCCTGGTGGGGTAATTTATCTATGGTGGATTGTACCCTGCATTCCGGGTCGATGCATTCCAGAATAAGGCCGCAGAGCAGTCGAGTTTGCCAGGTTCGTTCCAGGTCACTACCCCTGGGATTGAAAACTTTCAGGTCACGTTTTTCCAGGTATTTCCTTAGAAGTAGTGGTAATCGTTGTTTACCACTTGAGGATAGTTCCAGTGGTGAGCTCATGAGTATGGATAAATCTGCAGGGCTGCCCTTTTCAGTGTCCGCCTGAATAGTGTAATCATCATCGTTATGGGAGAATGTGTATCCCTCATTCAGGACCTTTTGGATGAAATCTGATAGATCACGGGCTAAAGTTGGAACGTCATCCCTGAAAAGTCCTAAAACTGGGAAGTCTATGTAATCCTTTTCTCTTTTAGGTTCAATGAGTGGTTTGTCTTTAACTCTGGCAGGCTGGAATAATGGGTCCAACTGGCAGAACTGGTTGCAAAATTTAACTATATTTTCGGTGGAGCGGTAATTGCTTTTAAGGTAAATAAGTTGAGGGGGTTAAGTTAAGCTGGTCATGTATTCTTTCCGGGTGTTGGGTGAAAAGATCCACGGTAGCTCCTCGGAACCGGTAGAGTGACTGGTCATCATCACCCACTACCGTAATGCTACCCTTATTATTCAGGGCATGTTTGGCCAGCTGGAAGTAGATCTTCTCCTGGAGGAGATTGGTGTCCTGGTATTCATCCACCAGCACCATCTTAAGTTGACTGGTGAATTTATCCAGTTTATCCTTTTCCAACTGGTCCAGGAACTCTGCCTCCAGTGAGGCAAAGTCATGTAGCATGTGATCCTTGAGGTACTGGGTGTAGCAGGCCACGGATTCCAGTGCCAGGAGGAATCCAGGATGGTCTTTGTATTCCAGAAGCTGGTTCCAGTATACCTGATCATAGTAGAGCCTGTCCTTTATTTCCAGCAGGTTCCGTGCCATTTCAGGGGTGTTGAGTCCGTAGGCAGTTCCCCTTAGTTTTTTCAGGTAATCCTTGAGGTCATCGTTGTGGTGTTTATCCCCATCAAACAATCCAATCCTGAGCATCAAACCACTGGCCACAAACTCTTCAATAACCACTGGCGGTGATGCTCCAGGGTCACGGTGGGTCCGGAGCACATCCTCACTGATACAGTCCAGAGTCCCGGTTATGATCTGGTTGAAGTCCAGGCGATGTAGGTATGTATGCACTTCGATAAATTCAGGATCCTTCAGCAGTACCTGGCGTATTTTATCTCCCCATGAAAGGATTCTGGATCTAAGTTCACTTGCTGCCTTTCTGGTGAAGGTTGTAGCCAGTATACTGGAAGGGTGAACATCATCCACGTAGATGAACTTTAAGATCTTAAGAACCATGACCGTGGTTTTACCACTGCCTGGCCCTGCAACTAAAAATTGGGATTGGTAAGTGGGGGCACTGATTGCCTGGTGCTGATCAGGGTTATCAGAGGAGGATATTTTACGGGATAAATGTTCAATAACTAGTTTTTCGTATGTTTCCCAATCAATCAATTATGTCACCTGATTATTACAAAAAATTCAATCAATTATTTTGATCTGCTTGCTTGACCCATTCAAACAATTTATCACCGGAGACTACAAAAAATATTTAATCGATATGATGATGCTACAACTAAAAGATTAAATATGAATTTATTAGATAGATTATTTTAAGAGTAAATAAGGATTTTGTTCTAACTAGACAATAATTTGATTAGATAAGGGATAATTTAGGGGATTACTTCAAATGTAAAAACTTGTGGCGCACTATAGAACTTTAAATAGCATCAACCAAATTAAAAGGCCGTAATAATAATGAAATGTCCCAATGTGGTACTGAAAATCCAGAAGAAGCACTTTTCTGCATGGAATGTGGAACAAAGCTAGAAAAACCCGGAATTCCCTGCCCTTCCTGTGGTAATTTAAACCCAGCCAATGCCAAGTTCTGCCTTGAATGTGGCAAGAGTTTAACCATAAAAGAGGTACCCCCTGTTAAAACTCCTGTAACAGAGTACATACCTCCTGATAGTTCTAAAAGCTGGAGAGAACTTTGCCCTGCCTGTAATCAGAAACCTCTCACACCTAAAACCCACAAGGGAGTTATTTCCACCAAGCACCTTTTAGAATGTGCCTACTGTGGGGCAGTGTTTGAACAGAAGGGTACTAACTACAAGTTTGCCAAGATTTATGATATTAAATCAGATTTTTGGCGTAAATATGGGAATAAAACCTTAACCGAAACTGAATGGACACGTATAGCTCATGGTGGTGTTTCCAATGCTGAAAAACAGATTTTAGAGCGTAAGGCTGCTGAAAATGACCTGGTAACATTTGTCAATGCCCTGGATCAGGGTAGTGTGAATTTAAGTCCTGTGCCCAATCCGCCCATTATTCTAAAAAAAGGTGAGGAGGCCTGTATTGTTTTTGGTGGTATATCTCTCCTTGAGCCTCGTGCTGTCCGGCAGACATATGGTGGTTATGCCGGGCCCACAATTAGAGTAGCCAAGGGTGTTTCCTTCCGCATGGGTAGTGTGGCTGCCCGGAGTGAATCCCATGACGAGCTTCGAAATATTGACCAGGGGACCCTGGTTTTAACCAACAAGAGATTGATATTCATAGGATCCAAGAGGACCACCAACATAGACCTCAGGAAGATAGTGGCCATTGAAGCATATAAAGATGGTATAGCATCACAGAGGGAGAATAAACAGAAAACTGAATACTTCACTGGTACTGATAAGCATAATCTGACTTTCACCATGAAGGGGAGATCTCATAGTGTGCCTTTTACTGGGGTTATATTGAAGGCGGTTATTGAGGGGAAGGTTAGGCAGATTTAATTTCAAATTAAGCCTAACTTTCAGAATTTATTTTTAATCTATCTTACTGTTATATTAATATAACAAAAGAATATGGAATATTTATGAATATGGTACATTTTTTAGTTATTATGCCCTGAAAATAATCCCATAATGAAGTCATACAATGAAGAAAGTATGTTAGAGTTACTGGTTGTGGAACTTGTAGTGGCATTAACGTTTATACTGTTACTGATAGCTGATAATGTAACAGAAGCCGCATCATTGAGGTTATTCTGAACAATTTTAGTGTCTTTAGTTTGCATCCATTCATTCCAGCTGACCCCGTCCTGGTTGTAACCATTCTCCATTAAGGTCTTTAAGTCTCCGGTTTTGTAGGTAGCAGTGGGTTTAAGTTTACTGCCCTGATTTTCATAGCTGGTGTGATCCGAGGATGATTCCTTACTCACACCGTGTGGTGCAGAGAAAGTGTCAGATATATAGTGAGAGGCAACCCCATAATCATAACTGGCATCCTGATAATTTCCAGCATCATATGCAGCTTTCCCTTTGTCGAGCCATGTTTTGGCCTTTTCATAACTTTTAGGATAGCTGTGATATGTTTTATCATTAAAAACCTTGTCTGGAACTATAGATGCATTTTCCATGACCTCCAGGTTTAGATTCTTCTGAACATCAGATGGTAATCCATGGTAGACAGTGTCTATGATCTGGGAGTGAGTATCCCAGCTCCATGCAAAGGATGCCGGAATGGTACTTAAGGTAATTATCATTAAAATCAAAAAAGCACGAAAAGTTAAAATTGATTTGTTCATGCCTTTAATTAAGTTTATTAACTAATATAACTTTTAGGATAGGTTAATATCGTGAGTTATCCTTCTAATTTATATTTCCAAATTTCCATTGGTTCCAAAAGAAAGGATACTTTGAAATAATGCATTAACTTAAAATACAAAAATATATTTTGTATATTTAAATACCAAGAATATTTTTGTGAGAATATTTGTATTTATCCGAGTGCTAACTCTATATTTTAAATGATTTGGATTTATTTCATATAGAATAAAGCCCAAAAAATTACTAAGTTAAATATTTGTTAATTTTAAAAAATTGTGGATAGACTTAAGTCATACATGAAAAGAATCTAAATACATCTAAAAGGCGATTAAAATTAAAAAAACATGGATATTATCATTTATAATACTGTTAACTCTGACACTGGGTTGTGCAGCGGCAGCTGGTAATTACAGTACCCTTAAAGCTACAAATGGAGGACTACCTGTACCATATACCAGCCCGGTAACTCCATTGTACCATATCCCTCCAGTCTGGACTGGATTTATTGTGGGTTACTATATAAATCCCGGTACCACACCCTTATCTCAAATTAACTTCACAGAATTAAAAAGTGCAGGGATTACAGATATTTATGTTCTGGTGAGAAATGATAATTACTTAACAATACTGCCTGATGCCAAAGCAAAAGCGGATGCTGTGGGTATAAAAACTCATGCCTGGGTATTTCCAGGTTTTTCTCATGCATCCCAGGTTGCAGATATGAAAATAGGAGTCCAGCTGGATATGGAAACCTATGATATGTCTAAATATCTTTCACTGATCAAACAAATGCGACAGGACACCCATGGAGTAACCTTCTCCATTTCCACCAAACCAGACAAATGGGATGATAACCAGTATTACTACCTGATAGCACCCTACTGTGACTACATAGTCCCCATGCTCTACATAGGTGACTACAATAACACCATAGTCGGTTTAAAAAACTGGGCCACAATATATAACTTCCTCCTACCAGGAAAAATAGTAATTGGACTGCAAACCTATGATTCATACCATAATGTAACTCCACTGAGTAAAAATACATTATTAGCAGAAATCAAAACAGTGCAGCCATATAGCCGTGGGGTAATCCTGTTCAGGTATGGATTATCCAATTTCAATGGTTAGATCAAATCTAATTTAATATTATAAATGATAATTTATTTTTCGCTGGAATGATAATCTCTGGTTTTATTATTAAGGTAGTTCAGCAAAGACACTGTCATCTTCCAATTTAATTTTATAGACTTTAAGAGATTTCGGAGACTTGAATAATTTGGCTATTGTCAATTTAAAACCAGTGAAATCAGTCCAACGAATAACTTCGCCATTTTTTAAGTTAAATTTGCTGTGATGTACAGGGCAAGTAATTACTGTACCTTCTAATGTGCCTTGCGAAAGATTACCACCCATGTGAGGGCATTTGTTATCCGCCACAAAATAGTCATCACCGGATCTAGCAATCAATATATTAAAACCCTCTAAAACCAATTTTTTCATTTCACCATCATCTAAATCATTTGTTTTACATACTTCTGTAAAAGACATATGGTTTCCCCCTTTAATCCCCAATATAGTTTGCTAAGATTTACGGAAAATAAGGTTTTTTTATTCTTAATTCCTTGATTATATATTATGTAGGTTAATACAGTAATTTCTTATGTATTTTAGCCAATAATTTGGCAGTTATATCCATGAATATACGGCAGTTATATCCTGAATTTATTTTTTTTGGACTCTAAAAAATATATTATTAATACAAATCAATCAAAAATTTAATTGGAAACATCGTATCATATAATGATTAGAGAACATGATTGATTTGATAGAACATGATACTAGTTTGGTAGAGTTAAATTATTTGTTAACATGGATATTATTATAGAAAAATCTGTCATAACGCGTTTTAAATTTCTATTTAATAATTACGGATAGGGGAACTTCTTTGATGGGGGTAGTTGATTTGCTGGGGAAAATCTGGAAGCCCGAAGTTTTTCAGGGCAGAGGAAAGAAAAAAGACTATTTTGAAGGATGGTACTTCAAATCTGTTTCTCAAGATGAAAAAATAGCTTACGCTATAATTGTGGGTGTATCCATTACCAAAAAAGCTAATCAATCCCATGCTTTTGTAATGTTCCTGGATGCACGCAACCAGGATCTTCACTACTTTAAATATCCCCTTTCCAGCTTCTGGGCGAATAAGGAAAAGTTTGAAATCAAAATTTCTAATAACTTTTTCAGTCTCAATGAAGTACACCTAGATTTGGAGGATGGTCAGACCAAAATTACCGCCCAAATGAAATTTGAAAACATTGTTCCATGGCCAGTTACAAAATTATCCCCCGGGGTTATGGGTATTTATGCCTTCATCCCTTTTATGGAATGTTACCATGGGGTTTTAAGTTTCAACCATTCAATCAAGGGATATGTCACCATAAATGATGAGAAAAAAGATTTCACTGGGGGAAAAGGATATATTGAGAAGGACTGGGGTTCATCCATGCCCTCATCATGGATCTGGATGCAAACAAACCATTTTGATGAAGATGATTTATCCATATTTGGATCCATAGCCAAAATTCCATGGCTAGGTAATTATTTTACCGGTTACCTATTCGGTTTATTCCATAATAAACAGTTATACCAGTTCACAACCTACAACGGGGCTAAAATCGAAAAATTACAGGTTACTGATGATAAGATCAAAATAATCATTGTTAAAGAACCATTAGAACTACAAATAGATGCCAACCGGGATGAAGGAGTGGATCTTCCTGCACCCAAATTAGGGGAAA
>NZ_OY762012.1 GCF_963665055.1 uncultured Methanobacterium sp. | reverse complement strand
TGGAAATTGCTAAAAGACTAAATCCAGATGTTAAGACAGTAGTTGGGGGTCAATATTTCACTGCACTGGCAGATGAGAGCCTTTCTACCTATCCAGAAATTGATTTTGTGGTGCGTGGTGAGGGAGAAGTCACCCTTTATGAACTGGTAAAAAGTCTGGAAAATGACCAATCACCGGTAGATGTTAAAGGATTATCCTTCAGGAATGGTTCAAAAATCATTCATAATCCACCCCGTCCATTCATCAGTAACCTGGATGACCTTCCATTCCCGGGTTACCATTTTGTTAATCAGCATATGAAGAAGTACAACTTCAAAATGATGGCCTACTCCGGTGCAGGATACGCCCTGGTGGAAGCATCCCGTGGATGTGCCTATAAATGTACATTCTGCTCGCAGTGGCAGCACTGGGGAGGTAAATGGAGACCAAAATCCCCTGGTAGAATCGCCGATGAAATGGAACACATCTACAATGAATATGGTATCACCTTCCTGTGGTTAACCGATGATAACTTTGGTCTGGGTAAAAGAACCAGTACACTGTGTGATGAATTGATCAAAAGGGGACTTTCTAAGGATTTAACCTGGTTCATGCAGGCTCGAAGCGATGATATCATAAAAAATAAAGATAACTTGCCTAAAATGAGAAAAGCGGGTAATTACTGGATCATGGCAGGGTTGGAGCGGCATGATAACCAGATACTGCAGGATTATCATAAGGGGATTAAAGCCAGTGATGCCAAGCTTTCCATGGATCTATTGAAAGAAAATGACATTTTTTCCCAGGCAACACTCATCACCGGTGACCGGAAGGACTCCCATGAATCAATCCAGGGGTTAAGGGATTTTGTTAACTATGTGGATCCAGATATAGCGATTTTCATGATCCTGACTCCATTTCCTGGAACCGAGCTTTATGAAACTGCCAGAAAGCAGGGATGGTTGGAAGATGATAACTGGGCCAACTATGATATGGTGCATGCAGTGATGCCCACCGAACATTTATCCCGGGACGAGGTTCAGGAAGAACTTTACCAGTGCTACCGCAGTTTCTATGGTAGTATGCGGCGGAGAATTACCGGTGTGTTTTCACGGAATAAATTTAAAAGACAAACTTACCGTTACATGGCAGGCCAGGGCCTCCTGCAGGCATTGAGGGATCTTTATTGATATCTAAAATCCCGTTAAGTGAAAAGATATCCCGGTTAAGTGAAAAGATATTTGCGTTAACTAAAAAGATGTCCATAACCCAATTCAGGGAAAATAATTTTAACACTCAAAACATTTTCCTCATTCTGATTTCCTTTTCAGGACTTTTTTTCCTGGTAGCCATGTACTTATGGTCTCCTCAATCAACTGCACCTTCAACATCACATTATTCCCTTAACGAATCAATTATATTATTCCTTTTCATTGTGATCTGTATCTTAGGGATGTTTGCAGCAATATACCCATCAAAATGTAAAACACTACTGAAATTTCAAAATGATTCCAAGCAAAAAACCATAAATCAGGGTAATATGCAGTTTGAAGGCCATCACCCTGATTGTGGTAAGTTTTCTTCACACACTTTAACCATTAATGGTAGAAAATATTGCCCGGGGTGTTTCGGTCTTTCTGTAGGTGCACCTCCTTGCTACTGTAGGAGTAGTGATTTACTATTTTTTAGGATATCCTTTGACGGAATATCCTTCAATCTATGGGGAAATATCATTCTGGATTGGGATTTGTACAGTATTTGCTGCATTGTTAATTATCATATTCTTGAAAGTAGGGATAAAATTGAAATTTATTTCCAACATGGCACTGGTTACTGGATCCTTTCTGGTACTAGTGGGACTGGATATTGTTAAAGGAAATTTAATAACTGAATTATATTTCCTTATATTGGTCATATTCTGGATTCTAACCAGAATTGCAGTTTCTGAAAACAGCCATGAAATAATATGTCAGGATTGCCTGAAAAAATCAGCCTGTGTTTATGAATAATCCATTTAATTTCGTATTTAATCCTAAATCTATGTGTCAGGAGTTTTTAGTTTAACTGCCCACAAAATTACCCATTAAAATCAAAAAATATCCTTAACTACTAAATATTCTAACGATAAAATTCCAACGATAAATATTTCTGCTGTATTTGTGATAGATGAATATTATTCTTACCTTATTGTGATACAATATAATTTCATGTATGAGGGTACAATTTCTGTTGTATTGGGGTACATGAATTGTAAATGGGTTATATTAGAATTAGTGTCTTAGATAGGATTAGTGTTTTAGATAGGATTAGTGTCTTAAAGAATTAATTTCTTACATAGAAGGAGTGTCTTAGATGGGTTATTTAATCTGTGATAAATGCGGGGGATATTATGAACTTCAACCTGGAGAAAAACCAGAAGACTTTAGTAAGGAATGTGAATGTGGGGGAGAATTAATTTACTCAGATACTTTCGATGTTATCGAAGAAAATGAAGATGTTCATACAGGTAACGAGGGTGTTGGTGGGGCAGGTAATGAAGATGTTCATGCAGAACAAATTGATGATGAAAATAATGAAGATGCCAATGTTATAGATGATTCTTCCACTGGAGAAGAACTTATAATTAAGGGCCGAAGTGAAATTACTGAAGAATATAAAGCGTCACCAAGTAAAACTGTTGAAGATTATAAAACTTCATCAAGTGAAACTATTGAAGATTATAAAGCGTCACCAACTAAAACCCTTGAAGATTACAGGGCCTCATCAATGGACAAAGCTTATGTGAAAGAAATTAAGCTGGCAACCCAAGTGCAGGAAATATTGGAAACTAAAGGACATTATATAATTAAGGGAAATGGGAATTCAAAATTTATTAAAATAATTAAGGAAGGAATAGAAGCTGATGATGGGCAATTAATCCGATTTGAGGATATTACCAATATCATAGATATTTTAGATAGTACCAGTAAACCAAAAATCGTTTCAGAAAAATCAGGTCTCGGATCCTTGATTTCGACAGGTTATCAAATATTTGCTCCAAGAAAGGTGACCTTAAAAATCATACATAGTGAAGGTGAAATTGAATTAAAAGATGTTAAATTAAGCGATGCGAAAAGATGTGTTAGCTTCCTAAAAAGAAGGTTAAATAAGAATAAATCATAAATATTTTTGAGAATCATACTATTAATTGGGGAGCATTTTATATGATTATGATTAATCTTTGATCATAAATAACATTATATTTGATCAGGGATAACATTTTCTTTGGGTAGAATTATTTTCGGTAGCATTTATGATTTGTTAAATAAATGGTGGTTGAAGTGGTTTCTAACGAAGAAATAAAAAGGAAACTTGCTGAAAAGAGGAATCCTACTAGAAGAAGTATAACAGAAAGTGGAACTGTTTCCAGTGAGGAACTAAAGGAAAAGTTCAGGTCGAAAAGAAATAAACAAACCGAAAATCCCGGTTATCTGGTCTGTGATACCTGTAGTGGTTATTACCAATTAGAACCAGGGGAGTCCCCGGATGATTTTAGTGACGAGTGTGAATGTGGTGGCAAGTTGAAACACTCAAAAACTGCAAACCTCGATCAAGAGTCTTAAAACCTAAATTAAAGTTTTAATCAACATCCTTAAAAGACTCAAATAGGGCATTACAACATCCTTAAAAGACTCAAATAGAGCCTTACAACATCGTTAAAGACTCAAATATGGCATTATAACATTGTAATCTTAATTGAAGTCTTAAAAAAAGGTTCGGGCAAAGTTAATGTAATAATTTTATTTATTTTAATATTTATTTTAATTATAATTTTTATTTCTATTTTTTATTCAAACAAAGAAATTATCAAATAAAATAAGAGGATTTCCTAAAAAGATTTGAAAATAAAAGGGTTTTGAAAATAAAAGGGAAAATTTATGGTTATTTCCTTTTACTGGAACTGTAAATTGCACCTACTACTATCAACAGACCTACAATGATGATAATTGCTGGCCAGATATAGTTCCACATGTTCTGGAATCCAGTAAATGAGGCTAGGCCTATTAAAATTAGTATAATTCCACCAATAAGTGGTCCAATTACATTACCGTGTGGAAGTCCGAAACATTCATTCCTCTGACGGTAGTATCGATCATCACGGCGGTGATGGCGTCTTCCACCATAATCATCCCTGACATCTCGCAGCGGTTCTCCACATTTAGAACAAAATTCAGCATCATCATCATTTTTAGTACCACAATTATGACAGTAAACCATGAAATCACCTCAAATATTTATGGATTACATTATGTTATTATTGGTTTAAAATATTTCCTCTAAAAACCATTCCCTTAAACCATTTCATCCATATATTTAAGGATATTATTCCAATTCATATAATCCTCGCCTTGCTTGATTAATCATCAATTTACTAAACAAATAATTATAGTAACTGAAGATACATGAACTGAATATCCTTTTTTTAACCATTAATACCGTGGCTAATTATTTATCACTTTCAACCCCATTTAATCATTTCAAGCATTTTATCATTTTCAACCATTAATCATTACAATGATTTTATCATTTTCAAACATCAATAATTATTTTCTACCACTAATTATCCACTTTAAATGTTCGCAGGCGATTCATAGCTGCAGCAATCTCGTACCTGCGTGGTTTTGTGAGGTTATGTGGCCGATCACGTCCATGTGGTGCCAGAAAATCAAGTCCCTTCATTGCTGATCCGCTTTTCCAGATAATCAAGAACACCGGCCATATTCCTGGTTTTAGAACCATTCTTAACAGAATTTCCCTCATGATTCTGCACAAAGTTTTTATGGAACTGGTAAAGAGCGTAACTGATGGCTCTAGTCTGTCCGGATTCAACCAGCTGCTCTACCTGGGAAAGATCAACTGTTTGAGAACCAATAATCAGATTAAAAACACCCCTACTATCCAGCTTCAATCGTTTTCCTTTATACGGTTTGATGGATCCAGAGTGAGGATAACGCTGCCTGTAACTGAATTTACCCTGTGATTCTGTTTCACGATTAACCGGCATTTCTTCTGAAATCTTCCTGGCCTCCATGGTGACGTTGTGGGGCTGGTAATTATCCATCATAATCACAGTGTCTGCCTTCTGGAAGTAATCACCAGAACCACCCATTACCAGTACTGAAGAAACTCCATGGTCCATGTAAAGCTCATCCACCCGGTCAATAAATGGTGTGATTGGTTCCTTATCCCTTTTAACCAGGCGCTGCATTCTCTCATCTCGAATCATAAAGTTAGTAGCTGAAGTATCTTCATCAAATAAAAGAAGTTTGGATCCTGCTTCCAGGGATTCGATAATGTTGGCAGCCTGCGAGGTAGAACCCGAGGCATTATCCGTGGAAAAACTAGTTGTATCCCCAATTCTCGGAGGATTATGAATAAAACTACTAACATCAACCTTTTCAACACGGCGTCCATCTTCGGCCCTGATTTTAACCGCATCTACCCTGGTAACCACCTGTTCTCTGCCATCTCCAGGAATATGGTTGTACACACCCAGCTCCACAGCCCGGAGTAAAGTGGACTTTCCATGGTAACCTCCACCCACAATAAGACTAACACCTTCTGGAATACCCATACCTATAACAGAACACTCCTGCCCTGTTTCCATAGCAACCTGGAGTGACAGTGGTGATTTGAAGGGTAAGGCATTAGAAAGTGGCCTATCTGAAACACCACTTTCTCGGGGAAGAATAGCACCGTCTGCAATGAAAGCCACCAAATCCTGCTCTTTAAGCTGGTTACGCAGGCACTCAGCATCTTCAAAAGTTTGAACATGGCGGATTAATTCATCTGAAGGAAGATTCTCATAACAACAGGAATAGGAAACAATTTCAGGCAAAATCTTCATCAATATCCTCTGAGCTTCACGCCCCATTATTCTCCTGCCCCTGGCGGGTAAACCCAGCTGGAAACGTATCTCCAACTTATCTGGAGAGATAATCACACTGCTGCGCTGGAGTATTTCCTGATTACCTGCATCAATATGAATAATACCACTTTTCCCACTTCCTCGCCGGTTGTCTGTGAACTTTTCAATACCCATCCTGAAGGCCCGGGAAATGTAATCTTCCAGTGCAATCTTCCGGGCACTGTTCTGGTAAAGTTCGGCAGGGAATGAATTCTCATAAACTTCCACTACTAACCTGGAAGGGCTGGCAAAGGGATCCCTCTGCACGTGTTGAATTGTGAGTGAAAATAAATCAAAATCATAACTACCCTTAAGATCCAGATACGCTTTGTATCCTCTTCCATCAATTCGATTTAAAATGGAGACTATTTTTTCTTTCTGTTCCATGTTATTGATCTGTGTTAAATTTATATTTACAGATATGGCTATTTTTACAGAATACTTTTTAACTATCTTGTTAAAATGTATAGTAATGGCTAAATTACGTTAGGTCATGATCGAACTTACGCTACCACAATGTTCATTAAAGGAGTTTAAGTACAATGCCAAAAACCACATTAAAAGACAGGATTCACACCATTAGAGATTACCTGGCTGGGGATGAAGAAGTTCCTATTATGTACATCCATGCCATTATGGCCATTATAGGCAGTGTAAGTGTTCTTTTAATTCTACAATTTCATGAAATGCCCATGTCCTCAGTGGAGCACAGTCTCCTGGTCCTGGTGGAAAAAGCATGTGTGATTGTGGTTATTGCCTATGTGGTAAGCCGTTTAAACGTTTTCACTGAGGTTCTTGAAGGAAAGTTCACCATTAAAAACCAGGCAATTCTTATCCTCATTTTTGGGGCAATATCCATCTTTGGAACCTATTCTGGAGTGGAGGTTTTCGGGGCCATGGCCAATGTACGTGACCTGGGCCCCATGGTGGCAGGTCTCATAGGGGGCCCAATTGTGGGACTGGGTGCAGGTTTAATTGGTGGATTGTACCGTCTGAGTTTGGGTGGTTTCACAGCAGTACCCTGTGCCATCGCCACCATACTGGCAGGATTATTCGCTGGTTTAATATTCCTCATTAACAAACGCCGCTTTGTGGGAATCTTCTGGGCAGTGGTTTTTGCGATTTTAATGGAATCACTGCACCTTCTCATTAACCTGGCCATTGCCAAACCATATTCCATGGCACTGGCAGTGGTGCAGGAGCTCACCATACCAATCATTGTTTCCAATGCACTGGGAATGTTCATATTTGCATTCATTATTTCCAACCTCCTTAGGGAAAGGGAAACAATAAAGCAGAGGGACCTTTATTTTGATGAACTGGAACGTAAAAAACATGAGCTGAAGGTGGCCAGTAAAATCCAGAAGAGCTTCCTACCTGAAGAATTACCCTCCATCCCAACTTTTAGTGTTGCAGCGTTGAACATCCCTGCACGTGAGGTTGGGGGTGATTTTTATGATTTTGTATCCATATCACCCGAAAAAACAGGTATTGTTATTGCGGATGTTACCGGGGACAGTTTCCCAGCATCACTGCTCATGGCACTTTCCAGAACAATTATCAGGGGAGAAGCAAAAAATCAGAACCCTCCCACTCTTTTAAAATATTTAAACAACCTGATTGCAGTTGACATTGGTCCTGAAATCTTCATCACTATTTTATACGGTGAACTGGACTCTAAAACTCATTGTTTTACCTATGTTAATGCCGCTCATAGTCCTCCATTGATTTATAGGAACAAAACAAATCAGTTAAGCGAACTTGCAAAAGGGGTTAAATCCCTGGGCCGACTGGAAAATATTGAGCTTGAAAAACACCAAGTGAAGATTGAAAATGGTGATTTACTCTTATTCTATACTGAAGGAGTTATTCGAGCTTTAGAAGGGA